>JBGSIY010001029.1:0-6664 GCA_041742275.1 Pirellulaceae bacterium
GAAACCGCCGGATAAACGCCCACAGCAATCGCCAACAAGATTAGGCTCGGAATCAACAACAACTCAGGAGATACGCTAAATTCTACGAGTCGGTTCGCCAAATTGGAATTCCCGAGTAATGGAGAAAGAACCGAAAAGACCCTTTCCGGCGGTGCAATATCCCAGAATCGAATCGGAACCCCAGTTTGGTCTTCCACCATGGGGCTCAGGGCAGCATTCAACCCGTGCCCCGCAACCCAACCGACGGCTCCCCCAGCCAACGCCAACAGCATGGACTCCGCCAACATAATCCACATCACGTGAGAGCGTCTCGCCCCTAAAGCTCGCATCACGGCGATTTCATGATGCCGCTGACTCATCGAATTATAGATACCGACCAAGATGCTCAGCCCCGAAACCAAACAAATCATAATCGTCAACACTAGCAACACCCAACGGGCGGGGTCCACAAAAAACGTAAACAATCGCGTGACTTCCTGCACCGGGAAAACGCATTGAGCTGCCGATTGAGCTTTGCTCGGTCGATACTGCGACCAACTCAACGTTTTCGCCAAGTCCCCTAAATCGATACTGGGCTGCAAAGACATAGCCCGGGTCCCAAATGGATCTCCTTCACGCCTCGTGCTTACCAAAATCGAGGTCAGTTCCCGTTGCTCAATTGGCAACGGTGAACGGACCATATCGGCTTCTGTCAAACTTTCATTGTCGAAACTGCTGGATTGCGCTCCGGCGGCTTGTTTGGAGTTTTTTTGATCGGCGGACTCTTGGTCTGTGGCATCTAACTGCATTTCCTTTTCGCCAAACCCATCCGCAAAAATATCATCTTCGTCGTCTTCCTCGTCAAACGGATCGGCTGCGTCTTTCAGCGTTGGTGTCTCATCCCCTTCGTCTGTAATCTTGATCATGGAGTCGTCTTGGACCGGTTTGACGTGATCATTGAATAAATAGAAGCCTTCCATGTTTACAAAAACGACCCTGTCGTGCGGCGTCCCCGTCGGCTCCAAGATCCCAGTGATTTCAAAATTCTGATCATGCAAGTGCGAGTTCTCCTCCCCCGGCACACCATGCGTTACTTGGATTTTGTCCCCCAGCTTGGTTCCCGACTGCCGCGCTGCCACTGCCCCCATCACACACCCAAAATAACTGACTTGCGGATCGGTGTTGGCAAACGCTCTCCCTTGAGCGAACGAAAACTTCTTCCCTGAGTCAACGTCAAGAATCAACTCCGAGAAAAAATCTGAATTGGTCGCACAGACGCGAAAGGACGATTGCCTATCTGGCGATTCGTAATAGTCCCCCAACAAAATCGGTATGGCGAAATCCACATAGTTGGAAAACAGTCCCCGCTTTTCCAGTTTCATCAAATCAATTTGTTGCCGCGCCAACGCAGCTCCAGCGACCTCCGATCCCAATTGAGTCCAGTTCGACCCCATCGGCATGACCGAGGCTTGACTCGCAATGACCTTGGCTTGCTGCTCAGCAATGGCCACGCGATAGGCAATCGAATTTTTCATTTGTTCACTGCGGACGTCGGTCGGTGCAAATGCTAGATAGTATTCGTAAGGAATGGTTTCAATCGGACGACTCAAATAAAACACAGAATTCAGTGTCAGTTGCATCCCGCCACCGCGCGCCCCGACCAGCAAGTTGTAGCCAAAACTAGAGTTACTACGAAACGATTCGCTGACCAATCCGTAAATGGTCAGCACCGAGACAACCATCATGACCCCGAGCGCCATGGACAGAATCGTCAACAGCGAACCCAATGTGCGATGCTGCAGGCTTCGGTAAGCGATTTTCAATACGTTCATCCCATGCCCCTTGTTTCTGCAACGACTCGATTCAACTGATCCAAACGATCCACTCGATCAAATTGATCGGCGACTTCCATCGCATGCGTCACGATCATCAACGCAATCTTTTCTTCATCGCAACTCTTCCGAATCAAATCCACAACTTGCTGCTGGTTTCGTGGATCGACATTTGCCGTCGGTTCATCGGCCAACAATAATCGAGGCTGATTGGCCAACGCTCTTGCCACTGCCACTCGTTGTTGCTCTCCTACCGAAAGAGTCGTCGGACAACTGTTGAGGCGATGCCCCAGGCCAACCCGACCCAACAGATCCTTCGCTCTGGCAACGGAATAACGCCCCGAGGCGAACGTCATCCCCAGCAGGACGTTTTCCAAAGCCGAAAACGCGGGAAGTAAATTGAAAGTCTGGAAAACATAACCCAACTTGTTGGCGCGGATGCGATCACGAGCCGCTTCGGAATATTTGGTGATTTCAATTCCATCCAAGGCGACCGATCCTGAATCGGCTCGTGTGATCCCAGCAATAATATGCAACAATGTCGTCTTGCCGCACCCCGACGGGCCAATCAAAACCGCCTGCTCTCCAGGGGCTAAATGATACTCGGGGATATCCAAAATAGGGGTCGCTTTGCCGTCCGGCTGATGAAAGCCTTTTTTGAGAGCAGAAATTTTCAGCATAGATCAATCAATTCTCTTAGGCTTCAAAACGTTAAGAAATCTGAGGATGGCAACACAGGGTCACTTCGGCTTCATCCCGTCTAAAAAGCGAGATTCGCAGTTTCGTCATTAACCGAAATCTCCACATAAATGCTGGTCTACGAAAACCAAAATCACACATATTTGATGCTTTAATTTGGTACGGGCCAAAATTCAGGCGGTTCACCCAATGGCAACTCCACACTCCCCAGTGAATTCATTATATTATTCCGAAGTGTAAGGACATCGCTCCCCAAAAATTGAAACGAAACTCCAACCCCAATCACTGCAAAATGTTTCAAATCTACAAACCGTCAGGACGTTTGGGCCCTTTGACTTTTCCGCTTCTTGCCATTGGCATAGTTGTCGTGATCGCTCTCGCGTTTGTCTATCAACTCTTGCTCGATGTGATCCCCCTCATTTATGTGAACTTCCTAATCACGTTGGGGGCCGGAACTGCCATCGGATTTATCGGATCAACAATTGTAAAACGCGGCAAGGTGCGGAACGTGCCCGTTGCCGCCGTTTGCGTTAGCCTGCTGATTGTTTCCTTCTTGGGTGCCAAATTTTGGTTTCAATATCAGACATTTCTCAGGACGACCGTCGATGCCATCATGGTACAAGGAAGAGTCAACGAGGAAAACCGGGGCGAGGTGGAACAAGCGGTAGGAGAAGAGTTCTCGTTCCAAGACCACATTCAAGAGCGTGTCGAAACGGGCTGGAACGTGGGGCGCCGTGGGAACGGGGCGCCGCTCAACGGTATCTTTGTTTATCTGATCTGGTTAATCGAGGCAGGTGCCATCGTCTATATGGCGTTTTCACCTCCCCTTGGTTTCGCCCGCGAACCCTTCAGCGAAAAATTCAATCAATGGGCCGATGAAGTGCAAGTCGTTATGACCCTCCCTATCACCGACCATTCCATGGTTGAACGAATCAAGTCGACTAGCTCGATCGAAGGCCTCTTGGATATCCCGATCCCTCAAACAGACCAAGCCGCAGAGTTTGCCGTCTACACAGTCAACAGTATCGCCGGTGAAGAACAAGAAGACGCCTACTTGTCCGTGTCGCTGATGAGCTATTTCCTCAACAAGGAGGGCCAACAGGAAACCAAGTTCAAGCCGTTGGTGAACTCGGCTATCTTAACAGCGGCCCAGCGGGCCCAACTTATGGAAAACGCCAGTCTGTTGAAAGAAGCGATGGAAGACTATCGCGCCAGTTTGGCAGCCGAAGAAGAACAGGCAGCCTTGTCTTCTTCCGAAACGGACACCCCCACTGATTGATTTTTCACCAGCCAGAGCGGCCATAAAAAAAGCGAGATCTCTGATCCTTTAGAATTCTTTTGCCATCGACGTTCACCATTCAAAGAACGGTCCGTGGTGGACTCGCGAGTCCCCAGGCATTCGCGCGATTTTTGTTCCCTTGGAAAAATCGGCGATTCTCGGGAATTTTTTTGACTTGGCAATTTGCCGACTCGGCAACCCATTTCAGCGGATCGCAATCTTAAACCGACAGCTCTGAGCTGCCATTGCCCGCCGTGCCCAGGTCTTTGTGCCCAGGTCTTTGTGCCCAGCACCCATCAGGTCAATATTCTCGCGACGCTCACAATTCAACCGCAGATCTAGGAACACACCCAATTCGAAATGGCTGACTGACTTCAAATCCAGCGTTAATCGTCGCGAATTTCGCTCTCGACTGAGTTTTCCTCTGGAGGCGGGGTCTCTTGATCTTCAACCTCCTCCGATTGATCCGACGGCTCGGGGTCAAGCCAATGTTTTAAATTTTCTTTTTGCTTTTTCGTCGGGCGCCGAGTTACCTTCATGCCCCAACTGGGTTGTTCCGGACGCAGGCCGACCACGACCAGGATTTCTCGCATCTCGCCCTCGCGGGCGAGTAACACTTTGACAGGCTCTCCATCTTTAAATCGTTGCAAGTCCGTATCGATGTTGGTTGTGCGCCGATCGTTGACGGCGATGATCTCGTCCGTATCGGCAATCCCCGCCAATGTCGCCGGCGAATCAAACTCGCCAATTCCGATCCATCGCCGACCTCGTCGCGTACGATTACCCGCACTCGGCTTCGGCTCCTCGTCCGCCTGTGCCTGTTCAGTTTCGTCTGCTGCCTCTACCTCGTTTTCTTCATTCCCTTCTTCACCCGTTTCAGCGTCGTCCGTTTTTTCATTTCCCCTCACTGGCTTCACGTTTCCGACATCCAACCCATACCAATCGGCAACATTTTGGTATTCCAAATCGTTGGTGGAATCGACAGCCGTTCGAAACCAATCGTCTAAGTTTTCCCCGGCAGCCGCACTGCACAATTCGCGAAAATCTTCTGGCTCATAGCCAATATCCCCTGCATGTTTTGACCAAAATTCCCTGAGAACATCATCGAGAGATTTTTTCCCTGCGGACGCCGAACGAATCTTGGTATCCAACAGGAAACCGACAACGGCCCCTTTTGTGTAATAACTAATCTGAGTGTCACCCGAATTGCGAGCCGGACGATAGAACTTAATCCATGCATCATGGGATGAATCGCGCAGTGATTGAACCAATCGTCCCTGCGTACGTTCTACTGTGCTAATCGTTCTGCCTAGACCTTCAATAAAATCTTCTTCCGTTAACAGACCAGCTCTGACAAGCATCAGGTCCTCGTAGTAACTAGTGATCCCCTCGGCAATCCACAACGATGGAGTGTAAACCTCGTTCTCGTAGTCGTAGTTCACTAAAGCCTTCGGACGCAAACGGCGAATGTTCCAAGTATGAAAAAACTCGTGACTCGCCAAGCTCAGCCAGCGCTGATAACTGGATTCATTGCGAATATCAAATTGGCTGGTCATCATGAGGCAAGAATTATTATGCTCCAGCCCACCGCCACCGTTTCCAAACACATTCAAAAAGTAATAGCGGTCATAGGGCACCACACCCCAAACCTTATGATGTTCTTGGACGACTTTAGCCAGATCTTCTATCGCCTGCTCGGCATTCCAATTTGATTTTTGATTGACATTCACCAAGTAGTGTTTTACCCCGGCAACCTCAAAGGGATACGTCAAGACATTACCGGCCACGATGGGACTGTCCACTACCTCATCGAAATTCTCAGCCAGATACTGATTGGGCTCTTTACCTGGCAGCAAACTGGTGGCCGAACGCGACCAATGGTCCGGCAGAGTTAATTGGATGGAATGGCTTCGATCCAATTGCTCCGGAATGGTCACAAAGGTCGCAGCGCCGTTGAGCACAGCATGATTGATATCAACCAGATTGGTTCGCACCGATGCTTCATCGCAAAACAGTCGGTATTTCACCGAAAACTTTTTTGCCGCTCCCGTTTGAATCACCCACCGATTTTTACTGATTTTTTCAATCGGTAAATTTTTCCCTTTGGAATCCGTCGCCTCAATTCGATCGATGTGCCGCGCGTATTCTCGAACCAAATAAGACCCGGGTGTCCAGGTGGGCATCATGATTTGCGTTTCTTCGCCCACCGCATCGGCTGTCATTTTGATCGTAATGTAATGTGTGATCGCCTGGGTCAAATCGACTTCGTAAACGGGCCCTGGCGCATTGGATTCCTGTCCCAGAATGGATTGCTGAGAAATACCCAAGAGCATGCAGCCCAAGACAAACAAAATTACTGGCGTTCGATACATTGAGTGGGTCCCCTGAATGATATGATCCACGTATTATAATTTGAGGTCACGGCCAATGCCTCCCCCAGCGCGGAAACTATTTCCCGCTAAACTATTTCCCACCCATTTTTTTCACGGTGTAAACTGTCTGGCTTCCGGGCGATGTTCCTACCTGCAATCCATCGTTTGCAGCCTGCCACTTGAGTCGCCGAGCCCTTCTGAATAGCAGGGTTCGACATATCAGAGTGCGGTGAAGGCCTACCGCGAAACGTATCAAGAGTCCCCCGAGTATCGCAACGGCCAGTTTACCAAGGTAAAATTGCCCAATTCGAGATTCCCCAGTCGTTCAGTTTTTCTTGCAACAGAGGAATCCATTGCTGGGAACTCAAGTATAGAATAACGAATCCCATCATGACTCCCATCGCTGACAAATAGCCAGTTATTTGTCGCATTTCCTTCAGATTCTCTTCGCGACTGGCCAGTTTGTTTTCATTTTTCAAATGATCGTTCATGTATTTTTCAGT
>JBGSIY010001030.1:0-5731 GCA_041742275.1 Pirellulaceae bacterium
AGATAAAACCATCAAGCGTTTCTACGCTCACGAATTTACCAAATTCGATGCTGCACGGATCCTCATTGGATCGCCGCCGCGTGGGCTAACCCCAGTCCGATTTCTTAAATCATTCAAGGCCGTACCATGTCGAGTATGACAGAGCTAAAATCTAGAGTAGAAAGTACATCCAGTACTCCTCCGATTCCTCGACAATTGCCGCATGTGCCCAGTCGACTGTGGCAAGCGGCAATCTATGGTCCATTGGGCCATATCTTGCAAGCCGAAGGCAAGCGTCTTCGAGCCGAGTTGATCGAACTGTCTTATCAAATCGCAGGAGGAAAAGGGCAAGTCCCGAATGCTTTGATCGACTTTATTGAATTGCTGCATGCGGGTTCGCTGGTGATTGATGATATCGAGGACGGGTCGAGTAGCCGTAGGGGGCAACCCACACTGCACCAAGTTGTGGGAACTCCGTTGGCGATCAATACCGGAAGTTGGATGTACTTTTCGGCGTTAGAAAAGCTGCAGGACTTGCCTTTGGATTCGGCCCGATTGGCACCGATGATGGCTGAAGCCATTTCAACCATTCGTCGTTGCCACGAGGGTCAGGCCTTAGATTTGGCGGCCAAAGTTGTCGATCTGGATCGATTGCATGTTTATGCGACAGCCAAAACAATCTCGCGACTGAAGACGGGCGGCGTAACAGCGATGGCCGCAAAGTTCGCCGCGGCCCTCGCTGGGGCTTCGGAACAATCGCAAGCCGCTTTCCATTCGTTTGGAATGCAACTCGGTGTCGGGCTTCAAATGCAGAATGACCTGTCTGAGCTGAAAAGCAGTTCGGAATTTGGAGGCCGAGTAGACGACCTGCGGAACGCAAGAGTCACTTGGCCGTGGGCTTGGTTCAGCCGACTCCGCTCGGAGACGCCGTTTGCTGAATTACAATGTCGCCTTCGCGATAGCGATCAGGCCAACTTCCATGAGGTTGCCTCGATTCTTCTGGAAGCCGTCGAAACGGTTTGTAAAAAATCAATTTATCAAAAAATTGATGGCGCCTTGTCATGCTTAAAGAATCAACCTCAACAGAATTCCTCAGCCATAGACAGATTTCTAGAACGGATCGAGGGCTACTATGTCTAACATTCAGACGTTGAGAGTTACTGATCATTCGACGATCCGTGTAATCAAAGAACGACAGCCGAATGCTGGCTTGACAGCAGCCGTCATTGGCAGTGGCTTTGGGGGATTGGCGTCCGCGATTCGGCTGCAGTCGATGGGGATTCAGACCACGTGCTACGAAGCCCGTGATAAACCGGGGGGCCGAGCTTACGTTTACGAAGACAACGGTTTCACATTCGATGCCGGGCCGACGGTCATTACGGCACCCCATTGTTTAGAAGAGCTTTTTCAAATGGCTGGCAAGTCCATGGACGATTACGTCAGACTGCTCCCGGTGACTCCGTTTTATCGTTTGCGTTGGAGCGATGGAGTCGAATTCGATTATGTGGGCGACGAAACAGAATTGATTCAGCAGATTCGACGAATCAACCCGGCGGATGTCGATGGCTACAAACGGTTTGCCGAATACACACGTAAAGTATTTGAAAAAGGTTACGTTGAGCTGGGGGCGACGCCCTTTCTGCGATTTCGCGACATGATTTCGGTCGCTCCGGATTTAATAAAACTACGTGCCGATCGCAGCGTCTATAAAACAGTTTCCAAGTTCTTGAAGAGCGAGCATCTGCGTCAGGCATTCAGTTTTCACCCGCTGCTGGTTGGCGGGAACCCCATGGACACCAGTTCGATTTACACCTTGATTCACTGGATCGAAAGAAAATGGGGTGTCTTTTTTCCAGAAGGGGGAACAGGTGCCCTCGTCAATGGACTGGTCAAACTCTTTGAAGAGATGGGTGGGCAGCTGCGATTGAACGCTCCCGTTGAATCAGCTCAAGTTGTTTCGGCCAAAAACGATCGAAGTCCGCATCAAACAATGCACCTGGTCCAAGCGCGAGGCTGCGATCCAAAACAATTTGACATTGTCATTTCCAATGCCGATGTTCATCACACTTATTCCAAAATTTATCGATCAGAAAAGGTAGCTGAACCTCGTCGAAAGAAGCTGGAACGGATGGAATGGTCGATGTCGCTGTTTGTTATGTATTTTGGGACCCGCAAACGGTTCCCGAATGTGGCACATCACACGATCCTGTTTGGCCCGCGGTTCCAGGGCCTGCTCAAGGACATTTTCCGGGGCAAATCCTTACCCAAAGACTTCAGTCTTTATTTGCATGCACCGACCGTTACGGATCCCAGCCTGGCCCCCGACGGCGGTGAAGCGTTTTACGTTCTCAGTCCCGTGCCACACCTGGGTCAAGCGGACATTGATTGGGAGACTACCGCCCAATCCTACGGGGATCTGATCTTGAAGTCGCTGGAAGATTACTTACCCGGCCTGAATGACTCCATTGTGACCCGCCGGCATTTTACGCCACAAGATTTCCAGACGGAACTAAATTCGTTTCAAGGCTCGGCATTTTCTGTTGCACCCAAGTTAACTCAAAGCGCATTTTTTCGACCCCACAACCGCGACGACGCCATTGCAGGACTGTACATCGTGGGAGCGGGAACCCACCCCGGCGCGGGAGTTCCGGGCGTCGTCAATTCAGCGAAAGCCACGATCGGGCTCGTCGCAGCCGATTATGGAGTCACCGTGCAATGAAATTCGACTTCAATAAAATGCCCGGCAGCGATGCTGAAGTGATCAAATACCACAGTCGATCTTTTTCTCTAGCCGCCAAACTGCTGCCGCCATCAATTCGATCCGATGTCGAAAAGCTTTATGCCTGGTGCCGCTGGTGCGATGATGCCGTCGATGATGCTCCCAGCAAAGAAGAGGCAAAAAAACGAATCGAACTTTTACGTTCCGACGTCCAGCGAATTGCCGACGGGCAGCCTCCGCTGCACGCCGCCTCGCAATGGATGGCTGATCTGGCCCGCCAGTATAAAATCCCCTGCGAAATTCCACTGGATTTGCTAACGGGCATGGAAACGGATCTTGAAAACCCCGTCTTTGGGACCGTGGATGAACTTTTGCTCTATTGCTATCGAGCCGCGGGAACGGTCGGGTTGATGATGTGCCGTATCATGGGAGTTGATGACAAAGAAGCCTTAGAAAAAGCCAAGGCTCTGGGCATTGCCATGCAACTAACCAATATCGCCCGTGATATCAGCGAGGATTGGCAAAACGGTCGTCGCTACGTTCCCAAGCAATGGCTCTCTCTGGTCCCTCAAAAAGACCTGTCACCGTCCAACAGGCAAATTCGCACGGCGGTTCAGGAGTTGTTGGTCCTGGCGAGACGGTACTATTCCCTAGGCTATCAAGGGCTTGAGGATCTACCGGATGGCTCGCGACCAGCAATTCGCTTGGCGGGTGTTCTCTATGAGGAAATTGGAATCGAAATTCGTCGCCAAGATTTTTGTGTGATGAACGGTCGAATATTTGTGCCCCTGAAGATCAAGCTGAAATTAGTGGCAAATTGCCTGTTTGCAGAAATGAGATTTCGATTCCTTCGCAGGATAAAAGGCTTTTTCGTTTCTCCGTTTCATTCGACTTTGTTAAACACGTTTCAATATGACAGGGAAATTAAAATGAACTACGAAACTCGCTACCTAGGTTACCTCGGTCTTTCACTCACCTTTGTGATGGCCACGACATTGTTCTTCCTGATGGGGCTGAACCCCAAAGCAGCAACCTACGAAAGTCTGCCTTGGATTTACTCAGTGGGATGTGCGTTGATCGCCACCGTTACGGGAATGATGGCCAGACGGATGAACCAACATCTGAAACCTCAGCCTCAGAGCACAAGAACACGTCGATAACAACATTGTTAATCGGAAAGCTTTCCAATTCGACGCGAAAAATTGATCGTCGATTGCCGATGGCGTCGGAAGATCGGCATGGGCTGTGCTTCAATCAGAGCGCAACTGGACCGGTGGTCTGGAGAAGGGATCACGTTATTGAGAGCTGAATTTTGTCGAATGCCGATTGAATTTTTTGAGCGTCGAAAGCACATCTGGTAAACCGTTTTCGCCAAACGACGTTTCAGGGTTGAACGGTTTCGCGGCTTTTGACAACGAAGTTGGTTTCGATCAGGGGTATTCGATCTTTAGTGAGATGAGTAACAAGTTTAATGAATTCAGCCAGAGAGCCTTTCAGCCACGCCGTCACCGCCTTCTATGATTACCTCAATGGCGAGCAAAACAGGCACCGGTTGGAATTCATTGTTGTTCGCTTGGCAGTACTTGGATTTTTATTGCATTTAGGGCTAATTCTTTTTAATCGTGTTGCCCCTGAGTTGGGTGCAAAATTTGTCCCTGGGGTCGGCTTCAACTTTCTCCAAGCCGTGTATACGCCGTTTAGCTTCATTCTGTTTTACGAAGTCTTACTGTTGGTCCTCGCATTGCCGCAGTCGTTCACCAGTTCGATTTGTAAACAATACGAGATCATTTCATTGATTGTCGTGCGCCGGGTGTTCAAAGACATTGGTTCCTTCGAAACCTTTGATAGTTGGTTGACGCAAACCGAAGCTGTTCGAGTGGTACTGTTGGACATGGGTGGGGCGTTACTCATGTTCCTCGCCGTCACCGTAATTCATCGAATTCGAAAATCGGTTTTAAAAACGTCGGCGCCACGAGAACTGGACGGATTTGTTCGACTAAAGAAGATGATTGCCGTTTTACTTGGACTCGTATTGGTGGTGTTTGCTGCTGGCAACCTCCTGTTCTGGCTGGCCAGTGTGCTGCCTGCGTCTATTAATTTTTCGGCGACAACAAAAGATATGGACCAGTTCTTCTTTCCGGCCTTCTTCGAGTTCATGATCTTCACCGACGTTTTCTTGCTGATCGTCTCGATTTCGTATTACGACCGTTATGAGTATTTGTTCCGCAATTCGGGATTTGTCATTTCGACCGTTTTGCTGCGAATCTCGTTATCGTCGCCAAAGCCCTATGATCTGGCAATTGCCTTGACCGCTATTTTTTACGGCCTGGGATTGATTTCGATCTTCGCTTTCTATACGCATGTTTCGACTCAAACCGAGGAACCTGCAGCGAGAATATAGACAGGTTGCGTCACAGAAACGGGGCATTCCTGCTCGTCACGCAATACAAATCAGACTCGCGACCTACCGCAATCGGGCCTATCATGGTTTTCGAATCGCGATGATTGTTCGATTATCTTTTTTCGGTTCGGAGCATGGGGCCTGCCGGTTTTTTTGACACTGGGGGGACCTCGGCGACGATGAAACGTCCCTGTGATTTTCTCTGCTGCCATTGCAACTGAAGCTGCTCGATAGCCCCAGCGAGCTCATCAACTTGGGACTCCGTTGGGGAGCGAGAAGCCTGAGGTGCCAGGGGATAGGTAGGAAGTTGAAACGGAGATTGGGCTTGATCGGCCTGGGCCATCGATTGCCGGGAACCTGATGCCATCGGCGCATTGTCTCCAATCCAATATCGTGGCACTTCCACAAGTTCGTACCGGTAGGCAGGCAAGTGAAAGGGGTTGGGTGTCACCCCATGCGTATTTCCTGGCCAAGGGGTAACGGCGGGAATGTCACTGAAGATGTAGCTTGGATTCGCCAGAGGCCCCATTGGCAGGCCCTCGACGATCGTCGGCTCAGCGGACGTGAGTGATGAAGGCGAATTGGGTAGACAACAAGACAGTGCCATCGCGCGTTTGATCAACGACGCACGG
>JBGSIY010001031.1:0-1709 GCA_041742275.1 Pirellulaceae bacterium
CATCAGCCGAAACGCGCTAGAGTCCGGTTCGACAGAATAAACCTTTTAAATAATTTATATTTAGAATAAATCGCAACTTAATAATAAACGTTTCTGATTCGTCGAGTGTGTGAACCATGTTTCAAAATATGTCCAAACGAGAAAAGACCTTAGCTCTGATTGTCGGCTCCCTATTGCCGCTGCTATTGGTGTTTTGGGTTCTGACGAGCTTCAGCAACTCCTACTTTGCCAAACGGCAAAAAATTCGCGCACTGCAAAACAGTATTTCCGAAGAGAACGACCGACTCACGGGCGCCCAACTGGCGCAACAGCGTCGCCGATTCTACTCATCGATCAGCATGCCTACCGATGTCAACCAAGCCAAAGTCGAATACGAAGGCTGGCTGGGCAATTTGATCGAGAAGGAATCAAAATTGACTCTGGAGTCAATCGCATGGGGCAAGTCGCCAACAAAAATACGTTTTCGCAATGCGAATAGTTTCACCGATGTGGGCGAACAATTTTCGTGTACGGCACGTGCCTACGGAACGCTGGACCAAATCAAAACCATGTTATCGGGCTTCGAACGTCTGAACCTATTACACCGGATCGATTCCATCAACATTTCGGAAGTCAGTCAGGCGACCACCACGGGGCGTCCAATGAATCAAGGAAAACTGAAACTTGAAATTGAGGTGTTTGTTCTGAAAATGAATGATGCCGCGGAAATGTGGGATTTTACCTCGAAAGAAAACGAGTTGATTGTCGATCATACCAACATTGCCAACGCCATCGTAACACGAAACTTTTTTGGTCCGGCCAACAACCCGCCTACAATCACAACCTCCAATCGTAGTCTCAAAACAGATGAAGAGGTCTCGTTTGAAATCGCCGCTTCGGACCCAGACAATGACGACCTGTTGAAAATTGAGTTGGTCAGCACCGATATTCCAGATGCAAAACTGGTTCAGGAAAATGAAACAGATCGCAAGGCCGAATTCCAAGCGTCCAATTTGGCGGCCGGCAAATACGAATTGGTCGTGCGTGTGACGGATACCGGTTTGCCATACAAGTCGGTGGAGAAATCGATTGTCGTCAACGTCAGTGAACCGGTGGCCGCGGCACCGCCGCCCCCGAAACCAGCCCCGTTTAAACATGCCCAAGGGACCTATGTCACGGGATTCAAAGGGGATACTTTGTGGGTCAACATCAAGACGTTGAATGAAATGAAGTTCGTCGACGTCGGTGGTTCTTTTGAACTTGATGGTGACGTCTGGACGGTCATCAGCATCGAATCGTGGAGAAAGATTGTTATTTCGTGCAACGGAAAATTGTTGACCTATCGGATTGGGGACACTCTCGATGCGCCTCGCGAAACAACCATCATCGACGTCAAGAAAACGGCTGACGCCGACCTGAGCGGCGGATAATCGAATTTGAGCAGCAGCCTGAAAACGGCACAATGATCAAAAAACCAGGCGTAAGCTTCTACGTATGACGAGCCTACACCTTGCGCCCAACAAACCGGTGGAGCCGTCCTGACGCGATCAACGCACCGGGCGGAAGAATCCGTATCACGCCCACACAAAATATGGCGATTTCTCGGCGACTATCACCGAGTCTTGCCGCGAATTCACGCTCGTACTCGCACTCAAATAAAAGACATTCGTACTATTCTTCTTGGTAACGTCGAAAGCGTTTCGCCGTAAAGTGTAAGTACCTCTAAAGGG
>JBGSIY010001032.1:0-3258 GCA_041742275.1 Pirellulaceae bacterium
CATTGTGAAGCTGTATCGTTCCTCAAATTCAACTCTCGATATAGGAATTGGTGGCGATCAGCTCTTAAAGCAGAAAATTGTTCATCTTAGCCCTGGAGATCATTTGTATTCACTAGAGAACATATCGGGTATGTTTGTTACTCCAGAATTTCCCTATCTGATACTAGATATTTCCTCGGTTTCTCAGCTGAACGATGAGAATTTCGAAAATGACATTGATTTGATTTTCGACCGCGATAATGATGGACTACTCGATCTATGGGAGATCGCGGGAATAGACTTCGATGGAGATGGAATTTGAATGAGAACACTGTATACGTTGCATGCGCGCGTTCGCTTGAGGACCGAAAATGAATCAGTCAGTTTCATTTTGATTCGTTCACGTGTTTGTACCTTTGTCCCTATTCCCCCGCCCCCTCATTCCGATGGACGATCCAGTGACCGAACGTGAATCGATCTTGCGCGGGTCAAGACCGCACCGTTGAATTGCTCGATCAATAATCGCGACGTGTGAACGGTTCTTTGTCGATTCATGACTCCGTCAGACACGGTTGTTGATCGATCATTGATTGCGATGACTCCCCTACTCTAAGCGGTTCATTGGATCGTGAACGATCAGTAGTCGATTCAATGGATCGTTCTTGGAGCGTTCAAAAGATTGATAGAACGAGTGTTGCCACTCCGTCCATTGGCTCGGTTTTAAGTCGTTCTTTAGTCTTGTGCGTGCATCGACGTGAATAGGTCGTGAACCATCCATCGATTCCGGATGAACTGTTGATTGAATGCCTTGGCTTGGCTTATTTCAGTACGAATACAAAATTTGAACAGGTCGCTGAACTGCAGCTGAGTGACTCAAGACTCGCTTGTGGAAAGGGGATTCAACGCACTGTTCAACTACTCGGTCATTTGTTTGCATTTTTTTTTGAGGTGCGGTATTGTCGCTTCAATCATTTCCAACCTTCAAGTATGTCTGAGTTCATTTCCGCTGTAGAGGCGAGCAAACTCACTCCGATTTCCGCCAGTACCATTAAGCGATTCATTCGTGATGTTGTGGATAACCCTAGCCATCCTTCACGCGATAAGATCGAGCCATCGGTTGATGAACTCAAACGCATTCAAGCAAGTGGCGAACCCTACCGCTGGCGAATTGATCGCGAGTTCGCGGTGGAGCATTTTAGATCAGCAAAGAAGTCAGAAAAGGGGAGCGGGGACTCTACGGAAACAACGGACACGGTGCTTGAAATTCTTCGCGAACAACTCTCGCAAAAAGATTCCCAGATTAAGACACTCGAGACGCAACTTGACAGAAAGGACGATCAGCTTTCACAACAGAACGAACGCATGAAAGATACGCACTTTCTGATGCAGGATATTAAATAACGCTTGTCACTCACAGCGCCTACTACTGAACCGATTACGGTAAAGGAACAAACCGCGAAGAATCAACCCACCAAAAAATCTGAACGTGGTCTCTTCGGAGGCCTCTTTCGACGAGCGAAGTAGGGGAGTCACGACTCTCACAGCTCGCCATCTTTCTGTTTGCTTTTGAACCCTTCTCAGCCACAGTCACGGCCCGTTACTGCTCGACCGAAAACGTCGCGGTATTGTGGGCTCGCACAACATACGTTGGTCGAGCACGCACTTTGTCCGCTGGACGCAACAAAAGCGATGCAGCCGGGACTGCTCTATGACGCCTCGTACCAGTACACCGATAAGAATCGGAACCGCAAGACGGCTCATGCCCAAGTGGCGGCACCATTTGGAATTTCGCCGAACGATGAATTGTATTTGTATGGATTGCTCTCGCTCACGTTTGCTCAAAGCGAACCGAGCGTTGATTTTTATGCGACACCACACTGGTGTTTGAAGCAACTAGGAATTGTTGACGCCAAACAGAATCAAGCGAAACGCTATCAGCTATTTCGCCAAGCCATCCGTCGAATCGCGGGCGTCGTGTACACGAACGACCACTTTTACGATCCGATTCGCGGAGAACACCGCGACGTGGCCTTCGGGCTGCTGAAGTATTCATTGCCAGTTGATCCAGCTAGTAATCGTGCTTGGCATTTTGTACACGATCAGCAATGGTTTTCATTCTGCCAGGCTGTGCAGGGGAGTTTTTCATTCGATTTTCAAACGTACCGCCAGCTCGATTTTGCTTCACGACGAATGTTCCTACTATTACAAAAAATGTTTCATCGTCTTGAATCAACGCCACGACTTGAACTTCGGTCATTGGGAATCGAAACACTTGGCTTCAATGACGGACTGGCCACCAAGGAAATCAAACAGAAACTCATTCGTGTCAGCGAAACTCTTTTGGACTTGAAGGCAATCAAATTACCTGTCGGGTGCAAGACTGTTCGCGATCTATTTCAAAAAGAGAGCAAGGGGATCTTCACTGTGGTGTTTCAACGGGGGAGCTACTTTGATGGCAAGCCTTATCGAACCATCTTCACAGCCGAGAATTCACCACTGTTTGAACCACTGGAACGGATTGGTTTTGATGCTGCCACAATCAAACGACTTCTCAACCAATACAAG
This sequence comes from Pirellulaceae bacterium, assembly GCA_041742275.1. Classification (GTDB taxonomy): domain Bacteria; phylum Planctomycetota; class Planctomycetia; order Pirellulales; family Pirellulaceae; genus BJ22. The sequence continues at coordinate 2,545 of JBGSIY010001032.1, forward strand.
CCTAATCTGATTCAACAGTGGTCAGACATTACCTTGAGTGCAGTCGAGCAGAAACGAATCAATCAATCGCCGGAGGCGTTCTTTTCCTATCACGTCAAACTCGCCAGCGAGCAAAAAACAACGCCGCCCGATTGGTGGCGTGAACTTCGTCGGCAAGAGTTTACGCCGCAGCGTGCTAACCGTAGCGAAGAAGGAGAGGACGACAAGGCATTTGACGAGTTCTTGGCGCAGGAAGGCCGCGAGGCATTCGAGCGAGTGATGAATAAGTTGTTTGTGAGTCTTCGCGATGGTGGACAATCAGAACCAGAGGCACGAGACAATGCTCGATACACGGCAAGAATCAACATGCGCCGAACGTTTCGGCAGAAGACTGGTCACCGATCGGCGGGAGGCATGACTAACGCCGTTGATTTGCTGAAAAGATGGCAGCAATAGTGCTCCCAAGGTACCGCACTTGGCGTCACCTTTTTAACTCTTCGTGTCCGTACCTTCCGTCACCTTTTCGCGAATACCTACCGCACTTAGCGTCACCTTTTTTTCAACTCCAATTTCTCGTTCGTCGCTTTGCAAAAAGCGAAACACAACGTTTACAAGTGCCAAATAACAACGCCAAAGAATTTGAACAAAGAACTTGTTATCAAAGGGCGGGTAGAACCCGCTTCTGATGAAAATATATTTCTGTTGGTGAAAGTTTCGTCAGTCGACGAGAGCGAC
>JBGSIY010001033.1:0-3280 GCA_041742275.1 Pirellulaceae bacterium
ATCGTCAATTGCAAACCCAAATTTTTCGATGGTCCCGATTAAGGATTCAATGCGTTGGGTCCGCAAACCCAATTCTTCGATCAAGCGTACACTTCGGCGCCGGCGACGTGCCAGAGACAACCAAGCGGCCCGGCGTTCACTCTTGGAACGCGATTTCGAATAGGCCGTCAAAAAGTCGCGACGATTCCGCTTCAACAAAATGTTTAACGTATTCAAATTGTGCGGAATTCGGCCGAGAATCTGCTCTTTCTCCAACCGATCGGTCACTGAGACCTGGACCGTGCGGTCAAAAGGCAATTCGCCTAAATGCACTCGGCGCAATGTCTTGAACGCCGATTGAATCACATAATCACATTCCAGCAATTTGGTGCGGAATTGGCGGCGAGTATCCTCAATGCGACGGGCCAACGTGATCTCTTGACTCCGTGTCAACAAAGGGATCTCACCCATTTGAGTCAGGTACATGCGCACAGGATCGTCCGACCACGAATCTCCGTCGTCCAAACTGGAAATCAGGTCATCGCTATCGACGTCATCCTCAGTGGCATCGTCAACAACACCCAAACTATTCCCGGCCGTCGGATCATCACGATCATCGGTCTCATCATCAACTTCGGCTACAACCGATTCATCAAACGGAGTCTCGCTGGTACGAGTCCGCGTTGCTTCTTCTTCAAATTCGTCAAGAACAATATCGTACAAGGGTACACTCCTGAACAGTTGCTTTAGGGTTACTCAATGTCCCGTTCACTATCGACAGTCCACTACCCCCTAAAATACGGGGGAGCACATGCGTCGAAAATAGAATTGGGGAGCAAATCACGGAACGGACACGAAACAAATTAGTCTACCACCAAAACCGCAAAGCCACGTCTTATGAAAAAATTTGGAAAGGGATTTCAATTGTTCGGTTCCTAACGACGCGACCTCGCACTCATTGACGAGGCGTCCCGCTACGCTGATCACCACAACAACACACACTCGATGCCGTATTCATTGGGACCCGAATGACCCCTCTGGTCTACGACGCCGTTTACTCACAACCCATTGGTTCTCGAAACAATTCTCCAAGGCACTTCAAGCGTCCTCGGCAGTGCCGACGGAAGACAATGCTCCCGTAGTCCCTGCTCGCGAACCCTCGCGATGACCTGTTTCCTTGCGTGCTACTTGCTCCCTGTAGACTGCCAGATCCGGAGCTAACGTTTTCTCGATCCTCTCGACGCCTTGTTTCCATTCCAGTCTTGATTTCGATTTCAATTTTTCTGTTCCGCCCCAGGCTCACTCCAACCAGACGCCTTGAAAAAGGGCACTCTCAGGCTGAAGATCTTCCACTGGCAAAACAAAATTCAAATCGACCTACAACTCGAACCGATGCAAACGCCGATCAAACAAAAACGCAAACTCTTCCTTCATTACCCGCTGGGCAACAACGTCAATACGTTATCACCAGGTAATTGGATCATATTCGATTAGCCAACAGCCCTGTTCATTTAAGTTACCGCTTGATTGTGACAAGCCATCGCCCGCCGAAGGGCCATCGCCGCCAATGGTGGGCAGAACCTCGATTTGACCACTCAGTTCAGTGACCACTCAGTCGATTGATTTCTCTCCAAAAAAATCGATAAAGTAAAATCCAAACCGCGAAGTCAATCAACTGCCTACGACATATCAGAAACAGTGCTTCACAAACCATGCCGTGAAACTCTGCCCAACCCGGCCATTCTCCTCAGCCAGATCATTCGACCAGATCATTCAACCCAGCCCCGTTTCATGCTTAATCTGTATCTCACCAGTCCTGCTTCATGTCCAAAAAACGACCGATCCCATTTTTCGTAAACCTACCGTTCTGGGCTCGAACCATTTTCCGACTTGCCGCATTTCCATCAATCAGTAACTCGCTCCTTCCAAACCTCCCACAGTCAAAATTCCCCAATCAAGGTCGCCATTTAAACGGATCTGCTCAAATGGTTCTGCTCTGCTTAGTGCGGCTCATTTTGGCTGTTAAGACTTGGTTAAGGCGTGGCCCCGCATGGACCCTCGCCCGAGGCCTTGGCCCCTTGACCCCCCAACGGAGAGCCCCGCCTTCACAATCGAAGGCTGTATCCCGAGTCCAAAATCGCTGTTGGTTTTTCTATGGGCTGCTGTTTCAGCATGAGCGTTGAACTTCGGATAATTAATTTTACTCAATAAAACCTTACGGTCCAGTAACTTTCCTGAGGAAACCAAGATCCCAATGATAGCAAAGGGCGTGAATCGCCCCCCTTTGTCGGTCCGGTAATTTCGGCAGCCTCGAAACACGCTCTTTAAAACAATTGAGATCCCCCCATTCTCACCGTTAATGTCCCATCATGTTCCCCTATCCTCCGAAAGCCCCCATCGATGCGGCAAAACGACCACCCTCCCCTAGCTGCGCGACAATAGCGATTCCTGCTGTTTTTTTAAAATTTTTTCGCCAGCTACCGTACTCTCAGGCCCCCCTCTATTTTCGTGAGACTGGAAACCAAATGTCTCATTGAAAATCGTCCATTGTGTTTCCATACCAGGGATCTAGTGCCCCCTCAGCCATCCCGTGTTATAATTCAATTTTTTCAAAGACAAAGCGATGTCCAAATCCTATCTGTTCCCCTGTCCCCATTGCGGGGTGCCCAACGCAATCGAGACTAGGCACGCAGGCCAAGAAACGGCGTGCGGAGACTGCTCAAAGGATTTTCAAATCCCCAAACTCCGCGTCCTGTGCACTTATGAACCGGCCAACCCTTTGGCCGAGGCAGCGCCAAGCGTCAGCCAAATGGCCCCGCTCAAATCGTGGCTGTTCACCTCCGGATTGGGTATGGCTGTTACCTGCGGCATCCTCGGCTGGGCGCTGCATGTCTACTCCGGTGACATGCTCGTGCCCGATATCAATTTTGACGAATTTGTTGCCAAGTCCAACGAAGAGGTGCAAAAACTTTCGGCTGCTGAACTTTGGAATACCTGGACTGTGTCCTATGCCTCCCAAGAAAAACTACCCGAATGGCAACAAGCCGGCTGGAAGCAACAACACGAACAGGGTCTTCTCTTGAGAAATATTGCCTATGGCATTTTAAGCTTAGGGGCCGTCGGCTTGCTCGCCTTCTTGAGCGCCATTTTTATGCCCAACAAAAAAGTCAGCCTCTGAGTAACGCTGCCACATGACTGATCCTCTATCCAGTCTCCAACTCAAACAGTCTCCAACTCAAACAGTCTCCAACTCAAACAGTCTCCAACTCAAACAGTCTCCAACTCAAACAGTCTCCAACTC
>JBGSIY010001034.1:0-7303 GCA_041742275.1 Pirellulaceae bacterium
TGTTGATGATCGGCGAAATTCGTGATGAGGAAACGGCTGAAATCGCGATTAAGGCCGCACTCACAGGCCATCTTGTGCTGACCACCTTGCATGCCAACTCGGCCGTCAGCAGCATCACTCGTTTGGTGGATATGCGGATCCGTCCCTTTTTGGTAGGGGCCGTCGTCCGCACGAGCGTCGCCCAACGCTTGGTTCGGAAACTTTGTCAACGCTGCCGAGAGCCCGTAGACATGACTGCTGAACAATCACAAATTTTAGCGAGGCCCGAATTGGCAGGTTCTCGAATTTATCGCCCCATCGGTTGCCGTTATTGTGCGGGAACCGGATACATTGGCCGCATCGGATTGTTCGAGTTCATATTTTTTGATGCCGACTTGGGTCAGCAAATCGCCCAGCGAGTCACCGAGCAGGAACTCAGTTCCCTGTTGCGAGCTCGGGAACAGGCCTCGTTGTTGGACGATGGGATCGCCAAGTTGCATGCGGGGCTGACCTCGTTTGATGAAGTCGCCGCAGTGATCAATCCAGTTTAAAACAACCAACGACATCGACCTAAGTTGCAGCTCATCCCTTTTGCTATAAACGTCCGAACACGATGCCCACATTTGATTTCAAGGCCCGAAACAACACCGGCAAGCTCGAGACTGGGCAATTGGAAGCCAACTCGCGAGCCGCCGCCTCCGCTCAACTCCACTCGCGCGGGCTGGTGGTCACCGAAGTCACCTTGGTTGAACAACGGACCACGACCCCCAGTCAAAAACCGTGGAGCTGGAACGCCAGCCCGCGAGCCATTGACGTCGAATTGGGCCTGCAACAACTCAGCCTGATGCTCCGCAGTGGCACGAACCTGCTGGCCGCCCTCGAAGCCCTGGCGGAGTCTTCGCCCCGCAACGCCGCACGACGCGTTTGGCAAGAAATCGCCGAATCGATTCAAGGGGGCTCGAGCTTCTCCAATGCCTTGGCCATCCATCGTTGCTTCTCCGACTTCACCATCCAATTGGTTAAAGTAGGCGAGCAAACCGGGCACCTCGCTCCCGTCGTGACCCGCGCTGCCGAGTCCATGAGAAGCCGGCGTTCGGTCGTCGAAGAAATTGTCTCCGCTCTGGTCTACCCCCTGTTGGTCATCGCCATGGCCGTCGGCGTGACCATGTATATGGTCGTTTATCTGATCCCCAAACTCGAACTTTATTTGCAGAGTCTCGGCAAAGATATCCCGCCGATGACACAGTACTTGTTGAACGGTTCCATTTGGCTGCGAGAAAACTATTTGCCCCTCACAGGTGTCCTGTTGGGGCTTTTGCTGATTCCCGTCATTCTGTACGCGACCCGCGATGGACGGTTATGGATCGACCGTGTTGCGTTGTATGTGCCGCTGGTTGGCTCACTGATGCGTTTGGCGGACACAGCCGCGTTTTCACGCAGTTTGAGCCTATTATTGGCCAATGGGGTGACCCTGATCGAAGCCCTGAATATCGTTGAAAACCTTGTTTATAACCGTTTTTCCGCTACAATCGTTACAGACGCGAGAGCGAAAATCATCCAAGGTAGCAATTTCGCAAATGCCCTCGACCACCGCCGGGCTTTCACGCCGATGTTAAAACAAATGGTCGCGATTGGTGAACAATCCGGAAACCTGGAGAGTGTATTGAGCGAGACGGCGGCATTTCATGAACAACAGTTCTTGGCAATCATGCGACGCCTCAATGCACTCCTCACGCCGGTGTTAACCATTTTGATCGGGGTGGTCGTTGGCTATGTTTACATTGCCTTTTTTGTCGCCCTGTTCGCGGCAGCCGGATAGTCAGCATTTCAATCGCGCTGACAGAACCAACAATGACACTGTTCTCCCGCGGGATATTTTCTCTCTGAGTCTTTCGGGAGGGACTTTTCGGCCGCGGCGAAACAATCCGTAACAGAGCAGTCAGTTTCAGAGCATTTAGTTTCTAGGAAGAATCGGAGTCAGAGCATGACCATCCCCCAATTCAAAACCGTAGCAAACTCGCGCGCCCGGACACTTGCTGTGGGTTCCTCTGATTCTCTGGTGCCCGGAGTGTTTTTGACTTGCGCTTTCATTTTGGTCCTGTCGCTCTGCCTGATCCCTGCATCCGTTCAGGCTCAAGAAATCCAGGACCCAACTCAACAGTCCAATGTCATCAAAGAGACGATGGCCAAGATTCGTGACGTCGAAAAACTGGATAGCTACATCAGCGAAAACACGGAGTTGAAAACCCAAAATAAAATGCTCCAAGAACAGCTTGCTAGCTTAAGCAAGCAAGTTGCCGATCTCACGTTGCAACTCTCTCAACAACGCGAGCTTTTACAACGCCAATTGCTGCAAATCCCCAATTTTGAGGTGAAATCCAAGATCATTGGTGTCGGCAAAGAGACGGCGGTACTGCAAACGGGCGAGAAATTAATCCGCATTCGAAATGATACCGAACTCTCTGTTCCGGTAAGTGATGGCGTTTGGGTCTTGATGAAAGTTGAAAAAATCTCTAAAGACTTCATTCAACTGAATTTTCCGGAGATGTCTCGTACCATTTATTTGTACGATTAGTCGCATTGGGTTGCGACGCGGGTTGCGAGCTCCGTCTCCAGTTCAACCGCCAATCCCTTGGGGGAGTTGGTAAAGAATGGAAGTCAGGCACGGATGCCAAACCACCCAACCCATCACAAAACGTCTGTCAGGTCCCCGCGACCCTATGGCCGTTCGGCTTTTGTCTTTGGAGTCGACGATCACGTCGACGACGCTTTCAGTGAAAACCGTAGTAACACCCTCTGGGTGAATCACCTCTGGTCTCCATCGGCCGAGGTTATTTCATCAAATTGGCTATCTCGTATCGGTTTGTGCATTCTGCTCAACCTTGTGAGTTTCGCTGCCGTCGCTGCCAAGCCCCAAACAGCTGTGGTGCAACGTCGCCAAGACCCCCAGACTCCAAACCAGCCGACAACACATTCCAGTCGCAACGCCTCAGCAATTCCGACTTCGCCACCGCAATCGCTCGCTCAGCCAGTACGCCCCGTAGGCGTTACTGACTCCACCCCTAGCACCATTAATTTATCGGATGCGGGAGTGTCAGGGTCTGCCAATGGTAATTTACCTTCCGCCCGAATCGCCAGTAGCCGGCAATCGGGTTTGGTTGTGGAACCCTTTGTGGCCCCCGGTCCCTTCGTCGATGGCAGTGGCAATCTTTTGCCCTCGGGCCTCCTACCACAAGGTTTTCGAGGCACCACGCAACAATTTCCTCCTGGGTTTCAAGTGCCCACGGAGAAACTAGAGTTAATCGATTTTCGCGATGTTCTGTTGGGAGAGGCCATGCGGGTTTTCTCCGAGCAATCGGGGCTGAACATCGTTCCCTCAGTTGAAGCCAACAAGAAGCAAATCAATCTATTTCTCCGCGATGTCCGAGCCATGGATGTTCTCGAGAACTTAACGAAGACACATGACTTGTATTACCGTATTGATGAGACCTCGGGGCTTATCAAGATCTACACGACCGGTGAATATGAGAGCAATCTCAAGAGTTTTCGTGAGGAGCAAACGCAGGTCTTTACGCTGCTCTACCCCAATCCTGTCGATGTGGCTGTCGCCATTCGCGACTTGTTCGGTCAACGCGTCGAGCTGAATTTCGGTGTGGGAGATGAAGATTCGATTTTGGATCTGCTCTTCCGCCTGAACCGTTTCGATTTGGTTGATAGTCGCAGTTTGGGGCTGGGTTCGTTTCAAGGCAACTATTCGTTAGGAGGGCGTCCTAACAGCAACCTGAATGGCCTGGGGGGCTTCAGTTCCAACAATTTGCGTCGACAATTTCCACAAAATAGTATTTCTCAAAACGACGAACTCAAACCTCTCCGAGACCTCTCGGCGGAACAAATCCAACAGCTCATCGACAGCATGAATGCTCGAAATGAAACGGAAGAACCGCAGCAAGCCATCGATCCCATTTCGCAGCTCATGAAGGAGCGGGAGGCAATTATCTTTATCACGGTCGTCCGGCGTAACAACCAAGTTATCGTACGAACGAGCGACAAAGACACCATGGACCAAATTGCCCAACTGGTATTGCGACTGGACGTCCCGACGCCGCTCGTGCTGTTGGAGGTTAAAGTCATGTCGATTCTATTGGACGATGAGTTTCGCAGTGTTTTTGATTACGAATTCTCTGACGGCGGCGCTTCGGCTGGCGGATTCACGACCGGTGATATTTTGCCCACCCCCAGTGACTCGCTGTTGGGCGAGGCCCGCCGCCTGGCGTCCATGATTCCCGGTGGTTCCGTCATCAACCAAGGTGACTTCACTTTTCAGGCAGTCAATAATAGTTTTCGTGCGCGGATGCAGCTGCTCGAGGACGACAATCGTGTTACGGTTTTGAACACGCCCTTGCTGCTCACAGCCAACAATGAGGTCAGTCGTATTTTTATCGGAGACACGATCCCTTTCACGGTGGGATTCAATTCCCCGCAAGTTATTTCAGGGGGAAACAATAACACCACAATTGCCGGGACCCCGATCACGGAACTTCGCGACGTGGGACAGTCACTGCTGATCACTCCCAGTATCAATGCCGATCGGACGGTGACACTCAGAATCGTTCAAGAAAATGCGAGACGGGTCATCAATGGAGCTCGAATTCCCGTCTTGAATTCCAATGGCGTGATTACCAATCAAGAAGTGGATACGGTCAACCGCAGTACGATCAGCGGAACGATTGTCGCCAAGGACAGCATGGCTGTGGCCTTGGGAGGTTTGATCGAAGAAGAGGTCTCGGATCGGCGTTCCAAAGTCCCCGGTTTAGGGAGACTTCCCGTGCTCGGGTTCTTTTTCCGTCGACAAGAAACCGCACGTACGCGTCGCGAACTGGTAGTCATGGTTCGTCCGTACATTTTTAATACGCCAACGGAATCCGCGGCTGTGAGCCACGATCTATTGCAGCAACTCAGCGTCCACCCCAACGTCTTCAATGGTGAGCCCTCGTTAAATACGTTTTCACCGAGCGAGGCGTTGCAGGCGATCCCCGACGATTGCGATCTTCACCATTTGTTTCAATTTCACAATGTTGTACCTCGCGTCTATTAACGGATGGTCGCTGGTCAATCGGTCAATAACAGAAGCATCAAAATTCGCAGAAGCCCTTTGCGTTGGACAAGGATAGCCAAACTCAAACCCAGTGATTTTCATCGGACATTCGGGCTTGGTGAGTGTTCATCCGAAGGCACCTGATTCAATGAGATGTAACCCATTCCAGCAACCGAAAAACGTGTGTTAACAATCGAATTCAATTTTTTCCGCCGACGTTCCATGATCCTTAAATCCATTTATCCCAAAACCACCTTGGCAAATCCTCGACAAACTTGGGTTCACATTCACGTTGCCATTTTGACCGCGGCCGTGCAGTTCTCTGGTTGCTCCACTCTCGTGTGGGATAGCGGTGCTTCAGACAAAGAGCCAAAGTCAACCGTCAAATCCCTTGAGAGTCAACTTGTCGATCCACCTGCAGCGCCTCAACCTGAAAAAGATGTAAAAATTGTGGGTGGTGGCTTGATGTTGGGGAGTACGGACAACCTCGCTTTCGACGAAAGCACTTTCGCGGGCGTATTGACTGAGCAGATTGAGAAGGGGAAATGGGGCACCGTCGAACATTTGCTTAAGACCTACCCGGATATTGCCATGTCGCTTCTATTGCATGGACCTTGCCAAGAATTACCGGACGAGCAATCACGTTTTGTGGCCTCGGCCCTGGATCAACTTTGGGAGAAATCCCAACGTTCCGGTGCAACTACGGCCTCGCATTGGCAAGAATTCGGACGGGTGGCCGGAACGAATTTACCCAAGTCCAATACCCCGTTTTCCGTTAAGCGAAGCGAATTTCTCGACCTTTTGACCAACAACCGAACCGACGAAGCCCTCAAGTTGGACCTTGTCAAACTGGCCCAAAAAACGGAGTCCCCCATCGCCTTGCTCGAGGCCTATCGCCTCCATACGTCGGCCATGTTGATCGCCGGCAAACACGCGATGTGCATTGACCAACTCACCACCGCCTTGCGCCTGGCCGACGGCCCCTTCGCGGTGCAAGCCAGTCGCCTGCGGTTGCTGTTGGCCGATGCCTATCGCCACGAAGGACAAAAAGAATATTGGCGAACGGCTTGGCGCGATGCGGTCGCACAAGAAAGCCATACCATGCGGGACCATCAATTTCATGATCCTACCTTTTGGAAACAAGCCGCGTTCCAGCGTCCCATCGGGGAACCCTGGCCCGACACGGTCCTGGTCAATTTCCGAAAACTGCTGGAGCCACATGGTCTGACATTCCCGGCTGAGATTAACGACGATTCACAACGCGAAGCGATTGTCTGGGCGGTCGTGGGCGTGCAAAGTATGCAACGACACGAGAGCCAAAACGCCATCCTCGCCTTCAAAAAGTCCGAAGCCATGTCCACCGATCGCAACCTCAAGAACGAACTTTTGTTGAAGCAAGCGATGGCGATGATTGATGGCGGACAAGCGGGCCCGGCGTCGCCGCTGCTTTACCGACTCTCGTCGCAGCCCGGTACGATTGCCCCCCGCAGCCGAGCCGTTTTAGGGGCCATGAAACTGCAGCATGGCAGCCTGGACCAAGGGGTCAACTTACTGCAAGCAGCACTTGAGTCGACCGAAGGGTGGCCCGAAGAAGAACGCTTGAGGGCCGAAGCCGATTTTGGATTAGCGCTCTTGATTGCCGGCCGAGAAGAAGAGGGCCTGGCCAAACAAGAAGCTGCGTTTCAAGAATTCGCCGATCGAGAAATGTACAATCATGCCGCCCAATGCCTTTCTAATTGCGTGAAATACTACGATGCCACTCAACAAAACAGCAAGTACGCTGCCACCCTGACCCGACTCCAATCGTACGAGTCCGACCCCAGACTTCGCTAATGCCTTGTAGTAACTAAGTAATTGTCCGGAATTAGGTTCCCGGATTGAAGTTAGTGGCTCGCGACTCTCCGAGTCGAAAAATCACGGCTCTGAATCTATGAATCTATGAATCTAGGTGCCACCCACCTATTGAATGCTAGCCTTATTTTGAATGCGTGGGGGTATAAACGGGCGGCGAGGCGGTAGCCGTTCATAGGGCGGGGCAACAACGTTCCGGTGGTAAAAAACTAGGTGCAAAAAACTAGGCGCCACCCACTTTTTCGAACGCTAGCTTAAATTTAGGTGCCAAATCTAGGTGCCACCCACCTTTTGAATGCTCACCCCCATTCTGCACCCCGAGTTAGAGGCGAGCAGGGCGAATCAAGAACGTTGCTGGCACCCCTTCAGGGTGCAATG
>JBGSIY010001035.1:0-3779 GCA_041742275.1 Pirellulaceae bacterium
CCCAAAATAACTATCGCGTTTGGTTTGTCGGTGCCGAAGGTTTTTAGAGCCTATCCCAAATCTGATCGGAATCATCAGCCGAAACGCGCTAGCGTCCGGTTCGACCGCATAAACCGATGGCTAGTGCCCCTCGGCTAATAGGTTCTAAATTGAGACCGAGACCATCATGGAGACTGATACCGTGCGACAATTACAATTGGCTGATCGACATTCTCATTTCTTGACGTTCCTTCGTCTCTCTGCGATTTCATTCGCCTTCCTCTTCAGCGCTATAGCAAATGACTTGCTGGAGGCACAAATGAAAAATTCACCGCCGTTGATTGTCGCACACCGCGGTTCATCAGCTGCCGCGCCCGAAAACACGATGGCCGCCTTTCAACTGGCATGGAGGCATCAAGCCGATGCGATTGAAGGTGATTTTTTTCTGACCGTCGACAAGCAAATTGTTGCTCTCCATGACCGCTCGACCGAAAGAACCGCAGGAATCAATCGCGATGTCAAGGAAGAAACGTTGGCCAATCTCAAACAGTTAGATGTCGGCAGCTGGAAGGGACAGGCCTACGCCCAGGAAAAAATCCCCACACTGGAGGAAGTCGTTGCCCAACTCCCGGTCGATAAACGCTTGATCCTCGAGGTGAAAGATACTCCGGAGCTAATTGATGTACTTAAGGGCAAATGCAATACAGACGAAAATTTGGCGAAAACAATTCGGGATCGCGTGACGATCATCGCTTTTGACGACAAAGTAATTGAGCGAGCAAAACAGGTTTTTCCTCAAACACCCGCGCTATGGCTTACAAGTTTCAAAGTCGATCCCAAAACGCAAAAAATTCGGCCTTCCATCGAACAAATTATTTCGACTCTCAAAAGAATCAAGGCCGATGGTCTGGATTGTCAAGCCTCAGAGCATATTGATGCTGATTTCGTACAAAATCTACGAACAGAGGGTTTCGAATTTCATATCTGGACAGTGGACGATCCTCAGGTCGCCTGTCGATTTATTGATTTGGGTGTGGACTCCATTACGACCAACGTCCCACATGAGTTGAGACAGGTCTGCCAAGAAAATTTAAAAGACTAAAAGACGCTTTTCCTTGACACCCATTTTTTCACCTGGATTGGTAACCGTGTCGATGTAGAACTCTTTGTGCTTAGCGTCAGCAGTTCTCGTACTCAAATCTGAAACCATTCCGCAAGAGCAAATACCGGCGCCCTTTTTTATTGATTATTGGTACGCCCGTTGCGACAAGTCTGGATCATGATCAGCGAGATGTCGCGATGAAACTTCGCTCACATTCCTTTCCAACACAAGTAACGGCACGGCTTGCACTTGATCTACACAAGCTCAAATAAGCCTCAGCTTCCTTGAATGACATGGGAAATTCTTGATAAAATGGCTTCCGTTTACTGGGGTTGACCCCAAAAACGGTTTCCCATCGACTTCATTCTGACCCGTCACTTGACACCCCATCCGTTGGGATGTGTTACAATTTTAGACGCACAGCGTCGCTCTTTTCTTTAGTCGCTTTTAGCAGGAACTACCGATGACGAAATCATCCTCGATTGATCGCCGAGGCTTTCTAGGAACCTTAGCCAGTGCCGCTGGTGTGGGATTAACGGCCCCCTATTTTGTTCCGGCGACAAGCTTGGGATTGGGAGGAACGGTGCCACCGAGTGATCGGATCGTCATGGCCTCAATCGGTTCCGGTGGCAAAGGGCGCCACAATACTGGTGAGTTTCTCAAAATACCGGGGGTGCAATTTGTTGCCGTTTGCGATTGTGAACAAAAGCATGCGGAACAAGATAAATCGCAAGTCGATACTCATTTGAAAAATGAAGACTGCAAAATCTACACCGATTTTCGCGAACTGTTAGCCAAGGAGCAATTGGATGCGGTTCATGTTTCAACTCCCGACCATTGGCATGCATTGGCTTCAATCGCCGCGATGAAAGCGGGTTGCGACGTGTATTGCGAAAAACCATTAGCGAACTCTGTCGGCGAGGCGATCGCCATTCGCGATCACGCCAAAAAATCGCAGCGTATCGTCCAGACCGGAAGCCATGAACGCTCGAACTCCAAAATTCGTTTTGCCGCGGAGTTAGCACGTAGTGGCCGATTGGGCAAAATCGAAACCATTGAAATCAACATGCCCTGCCGCGATGAATGGCACCACAAGGAAGTAATTGCCTTCCAAGGCATTCCGGAGCCGACTCCTGTACCTGATGGTTTGAATTGGGATCTGTGGTTGGGTCACACGCCCAAAGTCCCCTACCACGAAAAACGCTCCCATTTCTGGTGGCGATTTATTTTATCTTTTGGCGGTGGTGAAATGTCCGATCGTGGAGCCCATATCATCGACATCGCTCAATTAGCCTTGGACATGGATAACTCGGGACCTGTGAGTTTCCGCGCGTCTGGGAAACGCAATCCTGAAAATTTGTACGATGCATTTATGGATTACGAATTTGAATGCACCTACTCAAATGGAGTGAAACTGATCGGTGCCAATCGCGAACCGCGGGGACTTAAAATTATCGGCAGTAATGGATTTGTTTTTGTTCATATCCACGGCGGCGAATTGGTCGCCGAACCCCTCACCATGCTCGAAGCCAAAGACTTGGAAGTTAGTCTCGGACGCAGCCCAGGACACCACAAAAATTTTATTGATTGTGTGAAATCTCGATCGACGCCTATGGCTGATGCCGAGGTAGGTTGCCGTACCGCCACCGTCTGCCACTTGACGAATATGGCCATGCTCTTGGGCCGACCCTTGCAATGGGACCCGCAACAAGAACGGATAGTGGATGATCCCGAAGCTGAAAAATTGCTTTTGCCGGAAATGCGAGCGCCCTGGAGTCTCGATATGTAAATTCCGAAAACGCCGCGTCCCGTGGGGTGGAGCAAGCTCCATAAAACAGGGGCTTCCTCCCTCCCAGGATGCTGAAGTTTTCCAATCGTTGGAAGTTATCGTTTCAGTAAAATGGTGATTGGTAATTGTAAAAAACAACTCGCTTTTTTTCGATGACGACCTGGCCCTCAAGAGCAAAAGTGAGATCTGTTGAAATCGTCGTAAACCCACTCGGAGAATTGACATGCAGCACTTGCGAATTCGTTTCCCATTCAATTCACCAATCTCACTGAGTTATCAAACCTTAGAGCGCCGAGATCTTTTGGCAGGAAACGTAAGCGTCGATTTCCAGGGGGACACGCTGACGATTCGCGGTGATAACCAAGACAATCAAATATCCATCGAATCCACGGCGACTGGCGTTCGCGTTTCAGGACAGGCCACGACGATCAACCGGACCAATATCACGAATCTAGAATTTTCCCACGTTCCCTCTCGTTTGATCGTTGACCTGAAGAAAGGAAACAATACTTTCTCGGCTGATAACATTCATTTGGCCAAGGACTTCCAATTTACAAGTCGCGGCGGACATGACTCCTTGTCGGCCGAAAATTCAACCTTCGCGAACCAAAAAGTCAACTTTGGTTCGGGCAATAATCTCCTCGAAATGAAATCCGTTACCATCTGGAACAAACTGCAGATTGTGGGTTCCTCAGGTGACGATGTCGTTTGCCTAGAAGACGTCCATGTTGGCGGCCAATTGAAATTCAGACTCAGCCGAGGGGACGACACCTTTGTCTCGAGCAAACTTAGTGTCGACGGCAAAATGAACGCCAATATGGGAGGCGGCAACGATCAATGCCTCCTAAACGGACAAACCGAAGTGGACTCCAAGGCCAAATTGATTTTGAACGACAAAAACTACAGCGA
>JBGSIY010001036.1:0-10269 GCA_041742275.1 Pirellulaceae bacterium
AGAGGCCCACACCAAGGCCACCAAAGTGAAAAACGCCACAAGTAAATCGCGTTGCTCAAGAAATCTCCGTTGATTGCAGGGACAGCGAAAAAGCAAAAAAATTTCATATCCCGCATCGCACTATTTCAACAGTCCGCTTGATCGGCCTGGAGTCCTTGGTCGGGATCGGCTTGGATGACACGGCCGTGACAGACGACGCTGTGGCGTTTTTGGAGCAACTTCCCAATTTAAAGGTTGTGGAGCATCGAGGAACGCGGTTAACTGCCGAGGCAATAGAAAATCGAACAGCGGCCGAGTCGATGCGATGAAGGGTAAATGGAAAACCGAGTCATAGCGATCACTGCTGGCAAACGTTAGCAAAACAGGGGCAGGTTTCTCGCAAGTGACTCGTTTGGATCGTGGACAATCGCCAGGAACCGGCATGCGAAGAGAAACCTGGGTCGTGCCGCTCGGGCGGGCGGGAAATCGAATACAGGGCAGGGGATGGTTTCCCTGGGAACCCGTTTTATCTTTTTGAGTATTGGAAAATAGTGGCATGTTACCCAAATTGTTTTTGAGTGTGGTGGGCCTGATGTATTTGGGTTTAGCGGCTTGGTGTAGTTTTGCTCCGGGGGTGACATCGAGCAAGGTTGGATTTACGTTGAATGGGGGATCGGGGCGTTCCGAATTTTTAACGGTCTACGGCGGACTGGAATTGGGACTGGCGTTGGTCTTTTTGATGCCGTGGTGGCGACCTGAGTCGTTGGGGCATGCGCTGTGGAGTTGTTTATTTGTGCATGGAATGTTAGTTGTTTTCCGGACCGTCGGATTTGTGATGTTTGAGGAGATTGGCGGGATGACCTATCGCTTGGCCCTCGGCGAGTGGGTGATTTTGGTCCTGTCGGCCATCATGGTTTATCGGTACGGTCGCTGAGAAGGAAGGGCCAGTCACCAACATATAAACTTTCGAATCGTTTAGCAGATTCTCTTTGAGGCTTCACGGGAATTCAGTTGCCTAAATCAATACACGACGTGTTCATTTTGTTTTTGAGAATTTCGCTAGCCGCTTGGATTACACGCATGCATAAAACGGTGGTTGGTTGAGACTTTGACGTGCAGTTCATGCCAAAGCTGCTGTTAAAAATTAGCCTGAGTGAGTTCATTCCCTGCCGCCGTTGCCAAGCCGATATAGATTTTGGGATCGACCGAATCGGAAATGAACTGCGAATGGCCATCGATAAAGACAAAATTGCAACCATTCGGGTGAAACGAAAAGGGGCTACCGGCTGCGTTTTGAGTGTTGATCGTTCTGAAGTGAGCCGTCTCATCACCCGTGTAAATCAAGGGATTACCGTCACTGTCAAAAATTCGAGTTCTACCGATCCGGTTTCCCGTCCATCCCTGAATGTAAGACAGTGAGTCGTTAACGCCTGCAAAAGGGATTTGGAGCATCGGATTACTTTCGGGATCTAAAAATAGGCTGGCCGGGTTAATTGTTTTGTGCTCTCTCCAAGTCAACATGTACAAGGCACCACGCCGTTTGTAAAAATTATCACCGCTAACTTCCCAGGCTAAAAGTGTTGTTGAATCGCCATCAAGGATGTCTCGAGAACGGACCTTTTGAAAATGTGTATATCCTTTGATCACAGTGATAATAGGGCCGAATTTCATTGTAAATTCTAGTGACGGGTTCACCCCTCCGCCGTTGCCAATGTAGTCGCAAGTGGCGACATTGCAATCTACTTCCCCGGTTCCTCCAAATTTCCTAACACAATTTTCAATTAGGGTCGAGGTAGAATTGGATGGGCACAGTAGCTGAGTTGGAGCCCTGGAAATAAGGTGGTCAATTTCAGTAGAAAATGAGAAATCACTCGATTGGAGTTGTTCGGCAGAGGTTGAATCAAAATGATGATAGATTGAAGTTAGCCAACTTGAATCGCTCGTGTAACTTGGATTGGTCATCACATCGTTGAAGTATGAATTTGGAAACTGCCCTTGAATCGAAGTATGATCATTAATGGCCAATCCAATTTGACGAAGATTGTTAAGACAATGAGTGCGTCTGGCAGCCTCTCGCACCGTTTGTATTGCCGGAAAAAAAATCGCGGCAAGAATGGTTATGATGGTCAAGGAAACGAGTAGTTCGACAACCGTCAATCCAGGACTGGGCTTACGCATGCTTCCCCCTAATTATTCAAAAACCTGAGTTGTCCGCACCAATATTTTATTTTCAAACGTGCATTCAAGTGGAGTTGGAATTAACCATTTCTTTTGTTCGAGACAAGAGGTGGTCGGCAGTTCTTTCAATCCCAAGATTGATTTTAAGAATGTCGAAGTGTAAACTCCCCTACATTTAGACGTGAATATGATCGCAGTTTTGTGATGGAGGCTGCTCCAATCTCGAGTCTTGAGTGCTTTTTGGCAAGCAGGGCAATGGGCAGTTACAAACAGCAATTTGACCGGCGATTCTGATTCCAACAGTTGCCTTGTTTTTGAATCCAGGTCATCAAAAAACGGTAAATTCTGCCCAATAAATCGAGTTGGCTGAAACCAGTAGTGTTTGGGAGTCAAGGAGTACGAAATTAAGATCATTGCGATTGACGCAGTCAATAATTGAAATCGGTGCGAGATTGAATTCCTGATAGGTAAACGACTCGTCATAAAACAGTTTTTGAAGTCGGCGGGCGATTTTGGTCGGCGATGGACTAGCATATTTGCAGGAAAAAAAATTAGCAACGCGACGACGAACAGGTCCAGTAATAGCGTTACATGTGGGGGTGACTGGAAACCAAAACAACCACAGTCATCTTTTCCGTTTAACAGCTTATATAAAACGTAAATTGAAAACGCACCAAACACCACCAGCGAGCAAAGCAATACCCATCTGTTAATGACACCAAACCAACATATAGCAACGATCAAAACGAATTCAATTACCACTTGGAGTAAATTGGCAGACGAATACACGTTTTGGAGTTTTGAACCCAAGGCGATCGCCAAAAGCAATGCGATAAAAAAATTGATTGCTTGAATCGCTATTAACGGACTCAAGCTATAGTTTTTTAGAGATTGCATAAATGCTCGTTCCCACGATGATTATCGCGATAGCCCAGAAGACCCAATTGTAGTTGGGTACTTTTCGTGGGCCATGAAGCATTAGGTCGAGAGTTTGGCGCGAAATACCATAGTGTTCGATATTAAAAATCTTTTTATCAGTTTCCCAATTTTCGATTTTCTTGACTTCGGTCAACCTAGTATCAAATTCCAGAATATTGTCGCGCGTGCCTCGCTTTATAAACATGGATTCTGGGACAAAAGGATGTTTGTCGGAATAGTTTACAATCACTTCGTGGACGGCTACTTTCCCTTTCCACGGAAACGTTGATTCGGCTTTTGAAATCCGCCAGCTATTTGCAGGGTCGACCCATACCTTGAATTGTTTTTTTCCAAATACTTCATCATCGTATTCGAAATTAATTTCTTTGACTGATCCAGCATCGGCCACCGACTGCAAATGAAATTCCGGGCTTGACGTGAGTTTGGCTAAATCGACACTGTGCCATGGCATTTTTGCTGCATTAACAAACCAGAAAAAGTCTGCTGAGGATAATTTCGATTCTGTTGCTGTTTTGAGAGAGGCTGCTCGTGTCAGCCGATATTCACCATTGTTTTTTTCGATGCAGTAGTTTACCGAATCTTTGGCGTTGAACACCGTGCGGACTTCGCTCGTGATGTTGCCTTTGGTATCGCGGGTTCGTTCGTCGATAATAAAACCCGCAGAGGAGGCAAAAATCTCAACTTCAAATTTCATGTCGAGTGATTCTTGCGATCCGGTTTGACCAATGTATTTAATAACATCGGTGGCGACGACCTCAAGGTGGATACCCGATGTCTCCCAGTGCCTTTCCGCCCAGTTGGGATTTGCTTCACGTTTGAGCAATGCCTGACCCTCATCATTGGCCAACAAGACGTTTGCCATCGGATTCAAGACTAGAAGGCATAGTAGAGGCATCCGCCAAGCGAATATTACTTGCATTATTTTTGAATCTGGCATTAGCTTTTACCTTCGGTCAATAATTAGATGAATCGAAGCAAAAATTTCTTGGAGGCTATTTAATCATTGGGCCCTTGGCTGTGTTTTAATCGTGGATAAAACTGTCGGCAGCATCAGGAAATATTGCAGGTCAGTAGGTCGAGTAATTGGATGTTTTCGTCTGGGTTATATTTAAATATTTAAGGAAGCAAAACAGCTTCGCCTAACGTTTGCAGGAAGCGATTTCAATGCAAAAGAACTGGTTTTATTGCTAAATCAATGTTGCTCCCCGCCAGAAGTAGGGTTCATTCGTTCGAGTAAACTGTAGCGCGATTGGCCAAACTTCCCAACTTTAACCCGTCCCTGCTGCCTGATGGGCAACTTCAATCGATGCGCTGTCCGAGTCGTCTAAACGGTAAAAAAATGTTTCAGATCATTCGATTGCAAAAAATGAAAACGTGATTTTTAGATAGCCTCAACGCAATTTCGCAAAATGAGTCGATCTAATCACACTCGTAGTGTTAGTCTGTACTCTTGCATTCACAAATACCACTTTTACAAATACAATTTGCCGGCTGCGTACAAAACCGTGACATTCCGACGCATTCCGATGTTCCAGCACAGGTTCCAGAGCAAGTCGTTGGCACGCCACCTCCTGGATCACCTCCTTCTTGGGCAACGGAAACAGAAGACAGGAGTCCGAAAATACTTATCGAAAGTAGCATTGATGCAGATAATTGAAATATGTTTTTCATCGTAGTGAATCTCTAAAGAGAAATTGTTAGTAAAATGGGCTGCTTCAGTTGGCCGCCAAATAGGGCCACATGATAGACGCCACCTGACGAAATTCCCGGTTTCGAGGATGTAATTTGGAATTCAACCTGGGACTTTTGGGGAATCACAATTGGAACATTAGTCGTCGTGCAAGAGCAGGTGGAAGAAATTCCATCCAAAGTAATGTCTTCGTTGACTAAATTGCGCAAAATGAACGTGCTCAATATCGAATCATCTTTCACTTCCGTTTTTTGATCGACAACAACGACGTAATTGCCAACAATCAATGCCAAAAGATGATAACGCTGAATTGAAAACAACGCGATGAAAAAGACGAATGTCAAACAAAAGTAAGCCAATTTTTTTTTGCTCATTTGCTAAACTATCTTTCCGCTACTGGTCAGATTGGGGGGGCGCCGTGCTTCGCCAAGCAGGTATCGTCAATATTACTTGCCCTGCATACCTTGGCGACCAAAGCCGAAACTCTTGTCGTAGGTTATTCTCTCTCTCTCTCTCTCTGTCAAGTAAATTCGTCAAGAAATTTAAAAAAAGTGGGATAGCCTGACTATCGGGAGGTGTGGGCGTGGGTTTCTCGTTCTTGACGATCATGGAAATCGTCATGCGAAAACGGTATTTGCGAGTTCAATAACACATGGGTGCTGTGGCATTTTGTTTCAGGAAATGATGTTTATTGGATGAACGAAGTATGAAAACTACCGTCAAAATTGCCTGATTGCATGGAACCAAAGTCAGATTCAAGCGGCCTAGTCTTCGAGACGATGAACGGCCGGAGGGGGCCTTGTTAACAGGAAGCTCCCTCCGCTGTTCGGATTATAGAACTCGAGAAAGTGACACGTTTTCTGTTTACTGACCGCCATTGCTATCAGCCGCAGGTCGAACGAAGGGACCGTTATCGGCAGCGTAGTGGATGGCCAAGTAATAGAGTTTGGCGGCGGACGCGATTTTGTTATAGTTGATTTTTTCTGGTTTGTCGCTGGGCTGATGGTAGTCCGGATGGAAACCACCAAACAGGAATGCCACCGAGGCCCCTTTGTTGTAGAAGTTAGCTTGATCGCTACGACCGAAGACGCCTTCTTCATCGAACTCAAACTCGAAGTTCACACATTCGTTGGCCGCGAGGATCACTTCATGGAGTTTCGGGTCACCTTTTTGGCTGCCGATCAGGTGGATCGTATTCTCGTTTTCCTCGGATGTCTCGCCGGATTTTTCTTCGTTCCGTCCGACCATGTCGATGTTGAACATGCAGACCATGTTTTCCAGAGGGAGCGTGGGATTGTTAGTGTAGTAGGCTGAACCAACGAGGCCAATTTCTTCGGCGGCGAACCAGACAAACAAGACGCTTCGTTTGGGGCGAACGGGATTTTCAGCGAGTGCTCGCGCGATACTCAGGATGGCAGTGGAGCCGGAACCATTGTCATCAGCCCCCGGGAACATATTGTCGCCTTGATATCCCAGGTGATCGAGATGGGCGCCGATCACAACATATTCATGTTTGAGTTGGGGGTCTGAACCTTCGATCCAAGCGATCACATTGGGGACCGCGGCCGAAGACTGACGAATGCGCAGTTGAATTAGGAGTTCGCCGTC
Organism: Pirellulaceae bacterium; assembly: GCA_041742275.1. Taxonomy (GTDB): domain Bacteria; phylum Planctomycetota; class Planctomycetia; order Pirellulales; family Pirellulaceae; genus BJ22. Next base: position 6,395 of record JBGSIY010001036.1, read on the forward strand.
AACTTCATTTACTGAGGAAGCCCCAGCCTTGTCTGTATCCAGCCAGGCGGCGCCGCCACCGAGAGCTGTCGCGACCTTCAGAGCCGCCTCTTGGGTGATCAAACCCGAGACGCTGGTTGAACGTTGACGTCCTCCCTCGCGGAGAAGTTGCGACGTGGTGGGACCGGTCGTTTCGGAAACTTGGAGCACCGCCGCCGGGCCTTGACGCGCCAGCAGGCGGGGTGCGAGCCGAGCCGAAGCTTCATCGGTGGAGAGGATCACGATTTTATCTCGGAGGTTGACATCTTCGGCCAGAGCCGGCGCCTCTCCGGTTAGAGTCACAAAAGCGACTTTGCCGGAAACCTCAGCTTGGTCGGCGAAGCGAGTGAAACTCATGTTCCCCTCGACTACGATTTCCAAACCGTTGGGGCCGGTGAGTTTGGATTGGCTGGCGTCGATGGTCAAGCGTGACATGGGCAACATTTGAAAATAAGTTCCATTGTCACCCATCGGGTCCAAGCCGAATTCGGCGACCTTGCCGGCGACCCAATGGGCCGCTTTGGTATAACCCAATTGGCCGGTGCCCCGCCCCCCAAATTTGGGACCGGCGAGAATCGATAGCCAATCTTTGGCTTGTTCGGCAGTGATGGAGTCATAGCCCGTCGCCAGTTCCGGCGGAGGAGGTTGGCTTCCGGCGTATTGAGCCTGCAAACTGGAGGTACACAGGGGCAGACCGATTGCGATTGCCAAGGCAATCCAACGTGGGAATAAACGCATGAACAGGGTTCCTCTGAGTTAAAAATAAACGCTGACTTCGACGCCCCATTATCATTGTCTCGGCGGAGCAAAACAAGCCGCTCGCCGAGGGTATCGGTATTTAACCAATCTTGCTAAAAAGGAATTTTTGGTCGTGGCTTGCGGAAAAAAAACGAAATGCTAAAGCGGCGAGAGATTATTTTTCGTTGAGGCCGCCTTGGGATCGAAGGAACGTGGGAGCCGGATTTTGTCGTGGCTGGTAGCGGCATCGTAGCGGCGAGGTAGCTGCCCGTTGTGGATTCCGCCGGGTCGAGCCCGAGCGGAAATCGGGGTTGGGTGTTGGTTGGTTGTTGGTTGGTTGTGGGGATTGGGTTGCGATGCGTGGCATTTGAAGCGGTAGGCTTTTTCTAAAGTTGGCATTCATCATTTCGCCACAAAAAACTCTGGCTCCCCTCTCCCCGAGGTACTCCTATATGCCATGACAGATTTTTCGTCGGTCAGTATGACGGAGATTCTCGGGGAATCGATGCAGGTTCATGCGCTGTATTCTGGATCGCTGGGGTTTGTGGGCACGTCGTTTGGAGGTGGCATGTTCATCGGTACAGTGACTGCCATCCCTGAACCCTCGTCGCTGTTGCTATTGGCCACTGCAGCGTTGGCCACCGCCGGATTCCACCGCCGACGTCGGTTTGACTAAACTAATTTCCCTCACACCAACCCCGGCTCCTCTTGCCCAAAGTGCTGATTCTGGCTGGATTTGGCATTTTTTCGACTATTCCTCATCAATTTGGGCGGAAATCGCCGAATAGTGGGAAGATCCCACTTGCCCACAAGGCCACTCGGGCTATTCTTGGATTGTAAGGCTAAAGCTCTAGCGAGAAAACAAATGACTACCAAAACAGCTGACAACAAAGGCCGCATTGCCTTGGGAAAAGAATTTGCAGGCGTGCCGGTGATCATTGAACACATTAGTGAATTCGAAGTTCGCATCCGAAAGGCTCGGGTCATCCCAGAGAGCGAAGCGTGGCTTTGGGAAAACGAAGAGGCGTTGCGGACCGTTAAGCAAGGATTGAAACAAGCCCAATCCATGGACTTTGCCACCGGACCGGATTTGAACTCAGATGATCAGTTGGTTGGAGAACTTGCGGACTAATGTTCTCATTGAAATGGACTCGGTTAGCATCCGAAACCTATGCGGACTTGAGAATAAAGGCTGAAAAAAGTTTCGCCAACCGGTCAGCCAAAAAGAAGAAGAAAAGCTCAAAGGCCGAAGGTCTATTTAAACAAGTTCAAAAGACCCTTAAGCTGCTGCGCGAGGATACTCGCCATCCAGGTCTCCAAACCCACGAATTCGATTCGTTAGACCATCCCTATAAAAAAGGCGAAAAGGTCTTTGAGGCCTATGCACAAAACAAGACACCAGGTGCTTATCGGGTGTTCTGGTGTTATGGCCCCAACCAACAGGAAATTACGATCATCGCGATCACACCTCACCCGTAGACTCGCAGGGGAGGTAGCTGCCCGTTGTGGATTCCGTCGGGTCGAGGCCGTGCAGAAATCGGGGTTGGTTGTTGGTGGTGGAGATTGGGTTTCGATGCGTGGCATGGGAAGCGGTAGGCTTTTTCTAAAGTTGGCGTTCACCATTTCGCCATAAAAAACTCTGGCTCCCCTCTCCCCAAGGTACTCCTGGGGGAGAGGGGTTGGGGGTGAGGGGGCGGCGTGAGATCGAGCATCGGTGATCCCGCCGAGGCGAGCCCATGCAGCAATCGGCTGCGGATTCTCATGCGACTTAAATGCGGCGATAGGTGGAGCCGCTAGCATTTTCTTGAGCTTGAATCGGCGGCGGCGGCCATGTATTGTCTCGACGCGGTGGAAGCTACGTAAAAAACGGAATTTATCTCGGTAGGAATCGTGACGATGCAGGGCTGGCGTTGGCCAAAGCAAAAATGGATCAGTATATCAGTCGCCATGGTTTGTCTCGCCAATGGGGCGTTCATCCAAGGGCAGGGAGTTCCTGGTCCGCTCGTCCCGGCCGTCGAACGCCAACAGAAGAAAGCGGCTGGAGAAACCGAGCTCCCAGGATTTCGGTTTCGGGAAATCGATTCCCACGTCCTAGACCAACTCGGCCTCGACGAATTACAGACACGCTTGGTCGCCGAATTTCGACGCAGTTTTTTCGACTGGACGGCTGAACAAATCGAGGCCGATGCCCGTGCGCAAGGCCTGATCAAATTGAGTCGCCACATAGAACAAGCCAGGCAGTACGCCTTGCTAGAAGAGCGCCAGCAGAATGAAGCACAGACTCTACTCGAGCGTTCATCGACTACCGTCGACAGCCCTGCCGAAGTGGACTTGGCGTCGCAGCTGGATATTGCTCGGCAGCGTTGGCTGGCTGTTCAGCAGCAATTGCAGTTGGTGCATGATCGCTGTTCGATTCTGACTCGTAACGAAACCATTCTGCGCGATTTTGTTCAAGACGATGCGACGTTGATCGATTTTATGCTGGCCAAAGCTGAGAAATGGACTGCCGAAAACGAGATAAAGATGTTGCAGGCGGAATTAAAAAAGGTTGAATTGCAAATGGATAGGCTGCCGAAGTGGATTCGCCAGCAACAGCAGCAATTGGCACTTGCGAGTGCCGTCAGCAACGGAAACACCCATACAGCCCCTATCCCTGTGCCTGGGGAATTGAGCCCGGATTCGCGTCAAAAATTTTCCGGAACCGATGATTTGATTCCGCGAGACGAGTTATTGCCTCGAGAAAAAAATGCCAAAAACGGGCCCGGGGACGGGCCTTATGAACGAAAAGGCGGTCGGGACCGCGGAGCTCGGGCCTTGACCGACAAGGTGGATCGCGAGTCGCTCGTGCTGCGCCGCGAGTTTATTCAACGGCAAGCCTCGATCACAAGTCGGCAGCTCGCCAAAATCGAAGAGAAAGAGCATGCCTTGCGGGAAAAGATTGAACTGGTCGGTTTGACGGAAGCGAATCAATTGATGTTACTGGAGGCCTATCGCAAGTTGCCCGAGGAAGCCAAGTTTCGCATTCAAACCGTGGAGTATGAGAACGAGATCAAGACGGCAAGTGTCGAGATGTTGGGTTTTGAAGAACGTTTGTCAATGCGAAAACGGCGTTGGTATGA
>JBGSIY010001037.1:0-3199 GCA_041742275.1 Pirellulaceae bacterium
ATTGCGGCGGCCAGAGCATGGCTGGGCTGAACTTTTACCTGTACGGTGATCAGGCGGCGGAGACGGTTGCCCGCGAAACGCCGTTGTGGCAGGCGTGGTTCCAAGAACGCTTCCCGATTCCGGCGGAGTCGCACTCGAGCGGATAGAATCGCCTCGCTTGCGTGCGAACGTCGTCGCCACGTATGGGAGTGTTTACAAGACAAATGTTTTTCTGAGGAATTACCCCGAAACAAAACACCGATTTTAAGTCGACGGCGTAAGCCGTTTGATTCTAGCGAACCCGATTGCTCAAGCACTTCGGTTTCCAGTACATATTGGTAACTTGAAGAGGAACCGTTCCCTGGAAAGTCATCGAAGACGTCGGTCGGACGAGGATTTGTCTCAGGGTTTATTGGTGGCGACTGCGTGATCTTCATCGTTTGGTTGGTTTCAAAGGCAGTATTCAGTTCTTGGGGCTTGTGCCCTTTCTGAGCGATTCGGCCTGCACAATTTCAGGTCACGGCACATTCACGAAATAACTCAGTTTCGAGTGGGGCCGGCCCAGGTCAACTAAAAGAGAGTTCCCATGTTAGTTAAAGTAGCGTTTTTATTCCGGAACACCGCGATTTGGATGGTAGCAATTTGGCCAGGCCTCGCGAGTTTTTCTGCAGCGTGCGGACAACAGGTCGCATTCCCGAGAGCCACACCCGAAAGCCAGGGCGTTTCGGCGGAAGCCGTCGGCCGACTGGCTAGTGAGGTCGAGAATTACGTTAGGAACGGCACGATCGTCGGAGGCGAACTGCTGGTAATCAAGAACCGCAAAACCATTTTGCACGAGGTCTTTGGAGAGAGAGATCGGGAAGATAAACGCGCCATGGAGCTCGGCACGATCTTCAACATACGATCGATGACCAAACCGCTGACCGGCGTCGCCGTGCAGATGCTGGCGGACGAGGGGAAACTACGACTGGACGAACCCGTGGCTAAATACCTACCCGGATTCGACAACGACAAATCGAAGGACATTACGATCGAGCAACTTTTGCAGCACCGAAGCGGATTGCCTTTGACCATCCTGGTATTCCGACTTGATCAGTACCCCGACCTGCAAACCCAGGCGAAAGCCATTGGGGAAAAAGGTCCACAATTCAAGCCGGGGGAAAAGTTTTGGTACTCAGACGCTGGCAGTGATGCGGCTGCAGCCATTGTCGAACGGATCAGCGGCAAGACGATTGATCTCTTTGTCGAGGAACGGATCTTGCAACCGTTGGGGATGGCCGATTCGTTCTATCTATCAATGGAAGAGGACTCGCGTAAAGAGCGAGTTGCGAGCCTTTACATTGGCAGCCCAGGAAAGTGGACACGATTCTGGAAGCCGGATGCCGCCCCCTTGTACCCGTTCGCATGGGGGTCGCAGACGCTCTACTCAACCCCGGCAGATTACGCCCGCTTTCTCGCGTTGTGGATGGACGAGGGAAACGTCGGCGGCAAGCAATTCCTTTCCAGAGAGGCAATCGCTCGTATCCTTACTCCCGTTTCGCCGATGAAAGAACTTGGAAACGACAAACCCTACCCAGTCGGTTTTTTTGGGCTGAGACCGCATTACGGTCAGATGTCCATGCTGTATGCTCCCGGCGAAAGTCCTACCCAAACGGAAGTGAGGGCAATCGGACACGGCGGTTCGGATGGTACCGCCGCTTGGGCCTTTCCCTCGGAGGACTTGATCGTCTGTTACTTCACACAATCACGGGGCCAGGCCAGCACGATCCGGTTGGAGACAACGATCCAGGACGCGCTGCTTCAGCAGAACGGGACCGAAGAGGCACCCGATGAGCTGAAACCTTTGATCAACACCTATTACGCGAACTTCGCGGGATTTAAAAACACTCCTTTCCAAGTAAAATTTTTGTGCGGAAAACTGGCTCTCGATATTCCTGGAGACCTCATCTATGAACTAAAGGAGCCCGACAACGAAGGTCTTTGGCGGTTTGCCCTTAATGACGCTGCAGCTGTGTCTTTCCAGCGAAACAGTGACGGCGAAGTGTTATCGATGGTTTTGCATAAATCAGAAAATTCATTTGAGCTACCGCGAGACAAATTGATGGATGACAAAAATCTAAAGAATTAAATCTTCTTACGCGGGGTGCAGGAAAGAGGCTAGACTCATGAATAGCTAAGTGGTGAATCCCATTCATTAATGCATTTGACGGCCGGGAATTAAAACGGCCGGGAATTTACTCCCGCAAATTTCAGCTGATTCGAATATTTTGACGCTTGAATTGTTTTAAAAAACTGATCTGCTGGAACAATGGGACGGTCGTTGTTGCACAAGAAAATCCTGCGTCAAACGACCGTGATCTTTAAAGTTGAACAGGACTCATTGCGCTGAAGTCTGACGCAAGGAGGAGAGTGGCGAAAGGGCGAAGTTGATTGACGTCGTTTATTACTTACAAAGGAGGTTCGGCGTGAGCCTCGAACTTCCAAAAATTTTAAAACGAAAAAATTGATTGCGAGCGAGTTTCAATGAATGAGAACGGTAGCAGGCTATTGCATGTCAAAGGGTACTCACCCTCTCCCATTTCATCATCCCAGTAAGTAAAGTTTTGGTAGAGGTTCTCATTATTTAGTCGGAGACAATCGTGGACACGAAATTCAGTCAGCAGTCGCCTTCAGAACATTCTTCGGACTCGTCCGTTGATGCGACCTCGTCGATTGACCCGACGAAAATCACCCGGCCCGATTCGAAGTTGTTCACCTATTACCTATTGGTATCCATTTGCACGGGTCCCGGTGTCGTCTTTGCTCTTCCCGCCTTGTGGCTGCGCTACGCCACACTGCTTTACGGGTTTGATGCCGAGGGCGTTTCGATGAGGCGGGGACTTTTTTTTCAAAAAGAAGTTCAACTTACTTATCGTCGGATTCAAGATATTCACGTGACTCGAAATTTGTTTCAACGTTGGCTGGGTCTGGCGGATGTGAGCATACAGACGGCTTCCGGCAGCGCCACTCCCGAAATCAAAATCGAAGGCATCATTCAGGCAGAAGCACTGCGAGACTATTTGTACAGCCGCATGCGTGGAGCTCGCAATGATGAGTCCAAGCCCTTCGAAGCGGCGGATAACCAATCTGATCAAACTCTCGAGTTACTGAAAGACATCCGCGACAACCTCGCAATAATGGTCCAACAAAAAAAAGGAGGCCTTTAATGCAGGGGCAAGTC
>JBGSIY010001038.1:0-2004 GCA_041742275.1 Pirellulaceae bacterium
ACAGGACCCGGGCTCGTGAGCTTGATCAGCACCGCAATATCGAGCATGGGAAGGCTGGCGATAAGGATGGCGAGGGCAGACAACGCCACATCGCAGATTCGCTTGAAGATACCGTCGACGCCATAAAACGGGTTTTCATAAATACTCACTGCCGGTAGGCCTTGGATATCAGTCCAGCGTGAGTGAAGCAATTGGAAGACAAAAAAGTCGGGGACGAGATAGACCGAACAGGTGGTGTCGGCCAAACGCCTGACGATTTCTTGTATGCGAACTTCGGCTCGCAGTGGGAGGGTGATGAACACGACAGGAATTTCACCACGACGGGCTCGCTCTACCAGTTCGTCGAAGTTGCCCATGCGAGTGGGGTGGTCGGTCGGGAGTTGATCTGTGCGTTGTTCCGGGCGATCATCATAATAGCCCATAAAACGGAGCCCCAATTCGGCTTGTTTCTGTACGTTTTGTACTAGCTGGACACCCAAGGCATTAGCGCCCACGACGGCAAAGCCGCGTGAGATGCCGCTGTTCTCATTCAGCCAAATAACGAACTGGCGGAAGAGAGAGCGGAGTGCCACCGCGAACACGGGGGTCGAGACGAACCAAAAAATAATCGCCGGTGTGGAAATTTCTGTTGAATATAATGCGAGATTCCCCAGTAGACCGAGAACGCCTGCGGTGATTCCCCACGCCAGGGTTGTGGAAATTAGTTCTTGTTCGATCGCCACGCCTTGCCAATCGCGATAGAGACCTACAAACTCGGCCGCAAAAGAAAAAATGCCGATGGCCACCAGGCCGATGAGGATCGTCGATCGACTGTTGGCCTCCGGTGCCCACGTCAGGAGGACATACAGTCCCATGAGGATGGCACAGACGTCGAGGATTTTGAGAACGGGCCGAGTCCAAGCCGAAATCGGGCGAATTTTAGTGCGAGGAGTTTGCGACATAACAATTTCAAGCGACGAAGGAGCATGAATCCAATGAAGACGCCCACAACAGAAAATGCAGGCAGGGCTGCTCAAGAATAGGTTGCAATTAGCGAGGGGGAAAAGTGCGAATCGTAGTTCGTACAAAAAAACAATTTCGGTTGTAGCGATTGTGCCGGCTTGCCAGACGCCATAACGGTGGCACCGCTGCGCGGATATTTGAAGGGACTGTCGCATGAGACCCAGTCCCGTTTTCGTTGTTTCATTGCTCGAATATTTGGGGAGTGGCCTAGCCTGACTCACACCTACCGGCGGGCCTAGTCGGTCAACGCTTGCATCAAAACGGCGCTCGCTTGGCCTTGGGGCGATACGTTTAAATTCAGGAAACTGGGGTGGGGCGAGGCAATGGGTTTGGAAACGCCCGCGATAGGACAGTCGGTGGCCGGATTTTCGTAGTTCAAAATCGGGAAGAGTTCACCGTGATGGAGCGCCAAAATGCTGGAGATGATTTCAACCATTCCGGAACCCGCCCCGAGATTACCCATGTAACTTTTCAGAGCCATGACCGGGACTGAATTGAGGGTATCGTGAATCGCTTGGGCCTCACCTTGGTCCACCAGCGGATCAGAGATTCCGTGTGCATGAACATGCCCCAATTTTTCCGGGGCGAGGTTCGCCTTGTGCAAAGCCAGTTCGATCACATTGCGGAAGACGCGGCGATAATCGACCTCTCCCGTAGGTGAACAAACCGTAGAGGAAGCGTAGCCGGTGACTTCTGCCCAGATCTTCGCGCCCCGTCGCTGTGCCGACTCAAGTTCTTCGAGCACCAATACACCGGCGCCTTCGCCGATGACCATCCCGGAGTGTCGTTGGTCGAAGGGGGCACAAGCCTCGGCGGGGTTCAGACCTTTGGGGGCCAGTCGTTCTTGCAGTGCCACATGCACGGTGCGCAGGGGATGAATCCGGGTGCCGGTGGAACCCACCACGATCGCATCCGCAATACCGCGACGGATTGAGGTGACGCTTTCGGCAATCGATAAATTCGAGGAGGCTTCGCGGAGGGTCACCGAGTTGCTGGGGCCGC
>JBGSIY010001039.1:0-7649 GCA_041742275.1 Pirellulaceae bacterium
CCGGAACCCATCAGAAGTCGGCTGGTGAATTCTAATCCACCTACCTTCCATCGGTCGCCCTGAGCAACGTTGCTTTGCCCCGGCCCGTTATTTCCAAGGGCCTTTTCGGATGCGCTGCCCTGCTCTCCTTCACTTTCGGGAACAACCATAGGGCTACCCCCCTCCCATCAACGTAACGATTTCAATTTGCTCGCCGCCGAAAAGTTTTTTCTGTTCGAGGGCTTTCGCAGCCACAATCTGGCCATCTACTTCTACAGCTATCTGCAACGGATTCAGCCCCAGAGACTGGACCAAATCTAAGGCATGAGCAATCTCTCCCAAAACGAACTCGTCCTCATTTACGCGAATCGTCGCTGGCTGGCTGGTCATTTCACTTGCTCCTGACACCCTGATCACGTCAAAAAAAGGCCCGCACTCACCTTGCACATCAAAGACAGCGCCCCAAAGACAGCGCCCCAAAGACAACATCGCCCACGCATCATTTCGCCATCGGCGACTCGCCGCCCGCCCTTTTGGGCTCGAATCCCGCTCGAATCCCGCTCGAATCGATATTGCATTGATAGCGCACTGAACGGGACCGCTTACAAACTTTAAAAGCTTTCGGCCATATCGCGAGCGTGGTAACTACTACGCACGAAGGGACCACTGGCGACTTTCTTGAAGCCCATCGCTTTGGCCTTGTCGCCTAAAAATTGAAATTCTTCCGGTGTGACGTATCGCTCCACCTTCAGATACTTTTTCTCATCCGGTTGTAAATATTGTCCCAGCGTGAGGAAATCACACCCGACGTTCAACAAATCGGCCAATACTTCGAAGACCTCCTCAAAAGTCTCACCGAGCCCCAACATCAAGCCGCTCTTGGTCTTGACACTGGGGTCCTGCTCCTTGACCCGTCTCAACAACTCCATGGTCCAGGCATATTCGCTCTTGGTGCCGCGAACCCTGCGGTAGAGCCGTGGAACAGTTTCTGTGTTGTGGTTAAAAACATCGGGCCGCGATTCAATGACCCGATTCAATGCTGGTTTGTTGCTAATAAAGTCCGGCGTCAACACCTCCACGGTGGCTCCCGTGCGTTCGCGAACAGCCAACACGCATTGATAAAAATGTTCCGCACCGGCATCCGGTAAATCGTCCCGCGTCACAGAAGTGATCACAACGTGCTTTAGCCCCAGCCGAAACGCAGCCTCCGCAACGCGGGCCGGCTCGTCCAACTCCAGAGCTTCAGGGCGGCCCCGGCCTACGGCACAAAATCCACAAGGGCGGGTGCAAACGTTTCCCATAATCATGAAGGTCGCCGTTTGCTGCGAGTAGCATTCCATGCGATTGGGGCAACGCGCGTTGTCGCAAACGGTTTCCAGACGCAGCTCATCCAATAAATTCGCTGTGAAGTGCGTCACATTGCCTTTGGGAACCTGCCGCTTCAACCACTTCGGCAACCGTTTGACTTGGGTTACATCGGCCGTTTGGCATCCGGAAGCGAGTGGTTCGCCAACCGCTTCCACGTTGATTATGGGTAATTTTGTCAATTTTCTACATTCGCTTATAAAAAAGTTTGTCACCTAATCGAACCCAATACCCCGAGAGAGAACCGCCGTAAGTGCTCTTGGTTCCACCCGGTTCCGCAATGCCACCCGCAGCTACTCACGGGTATCTCACCCAATTCACCCTCGAAGGCAAATTTGGTGAAGACACGTCGGACAGAAATCAGGGGCTGGGAACCTTCAATATGGCAATCGAGCCAGTGAAAGACAACTCCCGTCTTAGGAAACAAGGCAATTTAGAATTTAAGATAGCCCTGTCACACGCTCACTCCCCCGCCATTCCCCTATTATTCTAACTCGGTCTTTTTAAAAACAGTCCTTGACAGCGTTCCGCAGGAACAGAATGATCGTTTTGCCCTGGACTGAAGAATTTTGGTGCCGAACCGACTGTTTTCCCCAGCGGTCATTGCTCGGTAAGATCCGGTTGCCCAATTATAGAAAACACCCTGTCGTCAGCTAAAATAACATGTCGCCTTCGAAAAAAGCCAAAAAAACCAAACCGGAAGCCCTCGGGACTCAACGCAAAAACATTTCCGAAAACCGCAAAGCGCGATTCAAGTACGAAATTGTTGAGCAAATCGAATGTGGCATTATTCTGGTCGGAAGCGAAGTCAAAAGCTTGCGGGACAATAATATTTCCCTCGACGAATCTTACGTGAGGGTCAAGGGAAACGAACTCTGGTTGGTGGGAGCGGATATCGCCGAGTACAAACAGGCGACCTTGTGGAACCACGATCGTCGACGACCTCGCAAACTTTTGGTCCACGCCAACCAAATGAGGAAACTCGCCTCGCGCGCTCAAGAAAAAGGTTTTACTCTTATTCCGCTGCAGATTTATTTCAACGAGCGGGGAATCGTCAAACTCATTGTCGGGGTGGGCAAAGGCAAAAAGATGCACGACAAACGCGAAGCCTTGAAAACCGCCGACTCACGGCGCAGTATCGATCGCGCTATGAAACGGCGTCAATAAACACTCTCGCCAAGGCCCATCGCCTTTAGTGATTCGTCGCTTCTTGTATCGCAAACGTACCGGCTCTCTCAATCACCTTGCCGGTCTCCTTGCAGGTCCGGCGTTCGACGGGGCCGTTCCAAAAGTCGTTCATCACACGATGCAAATCTTCATCGATGTGCTTTAAACGAAACTCGGCCTGATGCACCAAATGAATGTCATCGGGGCAGTACCAACGCAATTGATCTCGGGTCCCCTCCGGTCGCGGAAATTCAACAATCAAACCGACCGTTCCGACTGGGCGCTGAGGTCGGTGAGGCACCAGCCGTGGACACAGCCAAATCTCACCTTCTCGAATCACGACGTCCCGCGGCGGCGAGCCGTCCAAGGGGCGAACTCGCACTGCGATGTCACCACGCAACTGATAAAACAGCTCCTCGGTCGGGTTCACGTGATAGTCGTTACGCGTATTGGGCCCGACAGAAACAAACACAATCACATCGTCGGCTTCATTGTAAAACTGCTTGTTCATCACGGGCACTTTAAATTCGTCCCGATGCTCATCGACCCATTTCATCAAATGGAACGGATTGGCAATTGACATGGAATCCCCCTTTTTTTACGAACCCAATTGATTGGCAGCGGACGACTCTTCCATCCGCTGAATGTACTGACGCAATCGCTCGTTCTCATCAGTCACCCCCTTGAGGGCCAACAAATTCTCGACCCGCTTCAGCAATTCTACTTTCTGAACAGGCTTGGATAAAAAATCATTGGTTCCCACATCCACAGCGCGCTGAATATCACCTAATTCATTGAGGGCGGTGACCATTAAAATCATAATTTTTGAGGTTTGAGGATTTTGTTTTATTTGTTGGCAAACTTCAAACCCACTGAATTTAGGCATCATGACGTCCAGCAAAATCAAATCCGGTTTAAATTTTTCCGTCATCGCCAGGGTCTCCGCACCGTCGCGAGCGACCTCAATTTCACAATCGATTTCAGACAGAAAGGCTTCCAACAATTCACAATTGACCTGATTATCGTCGGCCACCAAGATACGATTTCGAGTTGATTTGTTCATCTTTTTAGGTGCTTTATAGTTTGTCACGGAAACGATCAGCGGGTCGATTACCCCAAAAACAAGCTGATTTCCTCGTTTATTGACTTAGTTTAAGTCTCGTTTGAGTATAGAACGTTGAAGGGATGTCGACTACTGTCCTAGCTCCTGTCCAAGGCCATGTCCTGCCCGCATGTCCCCTGCCCTGCTACCATCACCCTCTCCCACAAAACGGGTTCCGATTTCCGATTGAGGCCCACTCACCATTAACAGACACTCCCCATTTGTGATTTCCTGTGGCATTCCTCGGGAGGTGCAAGTGGCTTCAGACCCCTTATTTTTAAGCTTTTTTTTGCTACTCATGCTTGGCAAATCGGGGGGAATGCGTAACCTATTAAGGCACGAAAGAGTTTGACGACATTTGCAACTCGCTTCTGTCGATCTCATTCGGAGCGCAAACTGGAGCGAACCCCTTAGTCGTGACCAAGCCGATTGGCGGTTATTTGGCTCGACGCAAGTGGGATGTAATGATTCATTTTTTGGCCTCGATCTCAACTTCGGTTTGTAGAGACGGGCTTCCAAGAGGAAGGATTTGATATGGCAAAGAAAGCAGCTGCGGCACCCGCAAAAAAAGCGATGACAAAATCAGAGATCATGGCTTCATTGTCGGAAACAACAGGCCTGTCCAAAAAAGACGTTTCCAACGTCCTGGACGGTTTGGGTGAGTTGATTGGTAAAAGCTTGAAGAAAAACGGACCTGGTGTGTTCACACTCCCAGGACTCTCCAAATTCAAAGTTGTGCGGAAACCCGCCACCAAAGCTCGCAAAGGGATCAACCCGTTCACGAAAGAAGAACAAATGTTCGCCGCCAAACCCGCGCGAAACGTTGTCAAAATCCTTCCACTCAAAGGTCTGAAGGATTCGGTCTAAACCCCCGCGACTCCAATCACTCACATAAAACATTGCGGTCACACCGATTTCAAAGGTGACCCCTTTTTGAAAGTGATTACCTCAACAAAATATCAAAGCTGGACTGTCGAGGGCACCACTCCTGATGCCTCGGCTGGCCCAGCTTTTTTTTATATGAACTTGGCCAACTCTCTCGGCCGCTCCTTATCTCCAGGCTCACGTGCCCAGGTCCTCTTGCCGTGAACCCTACTGGATTACTGCCCTCGAACGTTCCTGGGCGTCGACTCACGGCCCCCACTCTCGATAACGTTATCAAACGCGGGATTACAACAACGCCGTTGTTCGGACGGGTCGTTCTTGGGACTGAAACCTAAGGCCTTCGCAGCGCATCACCCAACGCATGATATTATTTCCTTCGCCACGTTGCTTAAAAAATTCGCAACCTGAACTTCCGCCGCGCCCACATCAATCGTCAGTCTCGTTAAATGTCTCTAAGAGACGGCGACCGCGATACACGATGTAAGCGAACTGAGGATTCGATTCCAACCCGGGTTGATCTAGCCAGTGAACACGAGCGTCATCCACAACCGCAACGCCCCGCCTTCCCTGGTACGTGGCCAAGGCAACCAGAATCCATTCCCCAAAAAAATGGGCCACAAATTGTGGTTGGACCTCTTCAAATTCTTGCTCTTGCAGTTGCCTTAGTTGCCCATCAATCTCGCGTCCTCGCAACCGATACCCTTCATCCATAGATCGTTCATACAGTTCGTCATGTTCGGCTTGCCATCCCGCGAATGCAGCGTACATGTCATCCGTGCTGAAGTCCGTTAGATCAAATTCAAACGCATAGGTCATCGGTCCCACGATCCCGATATTCGTAAAGGCCTGTTCCCCGGCGCCGTATAGGAACTGAAACAAGTAGCAATCCACGGGGCTGTCATAACCGGGCCAAAACCAGCGACGGTCATCGATCAAAAACATCTGTCCTGGCGCAATCCCCATCTGCTCTGGTTCGGCCAACCAAATCGCCAAATGACTCTCGGCCATGGCCGGCCCGCTCCGCCACGCCTCATCGATTTGATCTTCCATACCTAATTCTTCGGCGTAGGCGATGGCCCTCATACGAGTGAGCGGTTCCGCAGCCAGCTCAAGCAACTGTTTTTTTCCATCCTCAAATCCCATGCGTGCCAGCGCCGCATTGGCCTCAGTGCGGACTCGCCGATGTTTCAGCGTCGCCACCTGACGCAGTTTGCCTTCCCCCTCGCGATAATCGCACAAAGCGACTAGGTCGCAGAGCGACACCAAAAGGGCTACCGAGTCGTTGACTACCGAACTGAGCTCCAGTGAAGTTGCCCCCTCGGGCAAGTTCCCTTCCTCAATTCGGGCTAACTGATTCGACACCTCCGACATCAAACGGGCCAAGCCGGCCACCCGTTCCGAGGCCACATGAGTTTGGCTTTTCCCCTCCCGAAAACGAAAGTTCAATACATCCAGTGCCACCCCAGCCAATTGGCGATGCTCAAGGCTCTTGGTTAACAATTCCGCGAGGAAAGACGTGGGCAAATTTTCATGCTGCAAGTAGGGCGAGCAGGCCCAGACAACGCCCCGACGGCATTCCGGCGGAGACTGAGACACCAATTGCAACCATATCGCTCTCGCCTCTTCCGTCCCGATAACAGCCAGCCAGTACAGCCAACCGTTTCGTAAATTTGCCGCCGGTGGAGTCAAAGCATATAAGCGGATAATCTCGTCCAACAGATTGGGGTCAACCGTGGCCACTCCACGAATGGCCTCGGCCAAATAGGGCACCGCTCGCTCCAAACGAGAACACCAGTCTGACTCCCCCTGTGTCTCAACCCATGTTCGTGTTTGGTGCAACAAGGCACGGATCTGGTCCATGTCCATTTTGCGAAAGGTATCCGACATCCATAAATTGGTAACTTCGTCCCCATTGGATTGGGTGATAAACTGAAAGGCCGATTGTGCTCGCTCGTTCATTCGCTTCCCATTGAGTCGGATAAAAATACGCTGATTGGCTGACTGATGGACGCCCCTTTACCGCGAAGTTTAGTTGCTGATTTGCCGGGGCACAAGGAACGACGTCCCTTCTCTCGCCCTCACTGGCAACCGCGAAATCGTCACACCATCCTCCCCGCTCCCCCTCTCTTTCCACATTTTTTACATTGACTCCCACGGTAATCGCTGAGCACGGGCCCCCGAGGATACCCTTTGTGACTGATGTCTCACGAACACCAGGGGGCAAATTGACTGCGGGCCCGTCGGATTGCATATGGCTCGAACTTGCAAACGATCGGTCTCTTGAATCAAAACAATGATTTCGATTTCTGCACACCGGCTTCGATTTCACTGCCTTGAGAGGGGCGAACTCGTTCCGTTTTCCCATTTCCGACTGGTCAAAACGGATCTTTCGGGTTATAACGGGGACTTCAAGTTGCGGATTTTCTCTAGTCCAAGACCTCTTCGTTTTTGAGTATCGATGTTTCGAACATCGAAATGACCCCATGGGCGACGAAAGGTAGATGCCGGATGAGCCAAGCGTGAGCCGGCGAGACGATGGGAAGCAACTTAGAAACTGGGTTATCGTGTCTGATTCCTCGACAAACCTCACCGCTTTTTTGCCCGTTTTTTTCGGCCTAGGTGACTTCGGTTAGAGATGATGAGGGGGTAAGAAACGATGCTGGATGGTAAGCACACAAACTGAAAAAAACGGTGACAATGAACCAGTGATCCCCGAAGGACTCAGTAGAGTGTGACCTGCGGTACGGCTTCCTGAAGAACGGGTCGTTGGAAAATGGTTTACTGGAAAGTTCCGCGCTGAATAGTTCCGCGCTGGAGAATTTAGAGGGAACGATTGCTGGTCAGCCCCGCGCAACATCAGCAACAACCCCGTGTCAGTAACAACCCCATCCCAACCTGATTGTAAATTTTTTGACTGTTTGAATTAGTAAGCACTGTTTGACAAAGTAAGCTCCGTGTCCACTGCACCAATAAAACGACGACAATACCTCGACTTTAATCAATTGGGCCTCTCTGCAAACATGCTTGAGACGCTGAGGAAAATTGGTTATGAAACTCCGACCCCAATTCAAGCGGCCATGATCCCCATGGCGTTGGAGGACCAAGACCTGATTGGCCAAGCCCGCACGGGAACGGGCAAAACGGCAGCCTT
>JBGSIY010001040.1:0-2218 GCA_041742275.1 Pirellulaceae bacterium
CCTTGCGTTTTTCCTGTTCCACGCCCTCTTTCACTTGATTTTGCCCTTCGCATGGTGAGCCCAGCGAGCTCAAACCCATCATTAATATAACTAAGCCCATCAGCCGCTTCATTGCCAACTCCTATCAAAAAGACCCTTAAAATCCGAGTTGGCAAATCAACAAAACTGTCGCCAACTTTTTCTTGCATCGCCCATTGAACCAACACTCACGCATTCCAACTTTCTAAATCCTGGGAGCGTTACCTAAACTCGCCGCCTCAGTTGGCAAGCTTTCATTTCGCCAAAGCAGCAAGCTCCCCCAAGTCCAATGCACTGGGCTTCCACATGCCGACCGACACCCATTTTACGACAGGCGTCGCGGAAAAGCCATCAATCTCAAAAACAACTTTATTAATATTCAGAGCATTACAGAAAAAACCGAAATCCGCTATAATTTCCAGCGATCGCTCCTTCAATATTTGTCAGCATTTCAATATTTCAATCTCTCATTGTGTTGGGGAAAAGGTAGACGTGGAAAAAGTCAAAAGGATCTTAGTGACCGGTGGTGCAGGTTTTTTGGGCTCTCACCTTTGCGAACGGTTGGTGAATGCTGGTCATGATGTGATTTGCGTCGATAATTTTTTCACGAGTCAAAAATCGAATGTCGTGCATTTGTTAGGCCGGCCTAATTTCGAGTTGATTCGGCACGACATTGTGCAGCCAATTTGGTTGGAAGTCGATGAAATCTACAATTTGGCTTGCCCTGCCGCACCTGGCCATTATCAATACAATCCGATCAAGACCATGAAGACGAGTGTGATTGGGGCCATCAATTTGCTGGGAATGGCACGTCGTTGCAACGCTAAGATTTTTCAAGCGTCGACGAGCGAAGTTTATGGGGACCCGGAAGTTCATCCCCAACCTGAATCCTATCGAGGTTGCGTCAACCCCATCGGCCCTCGGGCTTGCTACGACGAAGGCAAGCGTGCAGCCGAGACGCTGTTTGTTGACTACAACCGCATGAACAAAGTAAAAATCCGCATCTGCCGGATTTTTAATACCTATGGCCCCCGCATGCATCCCTTCGACGGTCGTGTTGTTTCCAACTTTATTCGCCAAGCTTTGGAGGGATCCGACATTACCATTTATGGAGATGGTTCGCAGACTCGCTCGTTTTGTTATCGAGACGATTTGGTCGAGGGCTTCATACGGCTGATGAATGGCCCCGACGATTTGACCTTTCCGATCAACATCGGCAACCCAGGTGAGTACACCATCAAACAATTGGCCGAATTGACGATTGAATTGACAGGCAGCAAATCGAAACTGGTTTACATGCCATTGCCTGCCGACGATCCCACTCGCCGTCAACCCGAAATCACGTTGGCCCGCAAACACTTGAACTGGGAGCCCACCGTGCCGCTGCGCGAGGGATTACAGAAGACCATCGATTGGTTCAAAACCATCGATCCGGAACAGTATCGACCGCCAACGCCCAATTACTAGGGTTGTGAATTGAGCGTGAAAACAGCCATCAAAAATTGTTGGCGTCTCGTTAGCTGAGTGAGCTTAAATAGGAAGCTTACTCAATTCAGAATAGTCGAAGGTGCGTGTCAAGGAAGCAGTGAAGGTCGGCACCTTTTTAGCAGATGGCACCATTTTTTGTTGGCACCGTGAGCAAACGATGCCGAAGCCATTGACAGCTGAGCGGTTGGCTTCGGGAGATGGCGATGGACACAAGGTTGGGCTGAACAAAGTGAGAAATGAGATGTCCGATTCCTTTGACTTGGTCGTACTCGGAGTGGGAGGCATTGGCAGTGCCGCGATGTTATCCGCCGCGAACCGAGGCTGGAAAGTCCTAGGATTAGAACAATTTGGAGCCGGACACGACCGCGGAAGCTCGCATGGTCAAACGCGGATAATTCGCCGAGCCTATTTTGAACACCCTGACTATGTGCCGCTGGCCAATCAAGCGTTCGAGCAATGGCAGAAAATTGAAGCGGCGGCCCAGGTTGACCTGTTCCATGCCGCGGGACTTCTGCAGGTTGGCAGGCCCGACTCCCCGGTGATCAGAGGGGTTCAAGCGAGCGCCAGAGAGCATGATTTGCAGGTGGAAACGTTGACCGCTGACGACATTGTTGCCCGATGGCCTGTGTTCCGAATTCATCCTGAGCAGATCGGATTGTTCGAAGCCGGAGCAGGTTACTTGCGGGTAGAAAAATGCGTGGCCCAAATGACG
>JBGSIY010001041.1:0-2867 GCA_041742275.1 Pirellulaceae bacterium
CGTTTTAGGCGTAGTAAAAGCATTTGTGAATTTTTTTTAAAGCAATAACTCCGCAATTGCTTGCCGAAGATTTTGACAAAAATCCTTATCAAGTCGACGCTCCCATTGAAGGGTTCGATTAATTCAAAAATGACAAATGGAATCGAGTGAGCCGAATTTTGATTTGGAAATTCGCAAACAGACTTATTGGCATCCTGGCGTGTTCATGTGTTTTTTTATGCCGATAAGTCGAGGCATCTTGGCGATTGTCAAAGTAGAAAATGATGTGAACCAAATTTGGTGTTTTCCATGTGCGGGAACAGCGTTTTTAATTGTGGCTGCTTGGAGAGGAACGTTTGGGCATGAATCCAAATCCGAAGCAAGCGGCCATGGCTGCCCAAAACGTCAGGCTTTCGGGGCGCCGCATGTCATGAAAGTCAATTAAATGCGGCACATAGGCAGGAGCACGCCCCAACGTCATGGCAGTGTTATCATTGGAAACCGCGGGAGTCTGATCGCTTGCGGGGTCGACGTTGTTGTGTTCCGTTTCGCTGGCGGGGTGATGAGGGTTGGCGGCAACGCCCAGCGGCCAATTTTGCTCTAGCCAGACGTGGTAGTTGTCAGCCCAGTCGCGTCGTCGCGTTTCGAATTCGCCCAACGGTTGTTGCCATGAACCCAATTGTTTTTGCAGCCAAGGCGTTTGTTGGAAGCTCCAGTCGCTGTTACAGCCCCAGTCGAGAACTAACTTCAGCCCAATGACGACAACCAGAAGGTAGGCAGAAGTTTCGAAACGAGGAAAACGATCGAGCAATCGAATGAAGACCACTGCTGCGAATCGCATTAACACCAAACCAATAATGCCTCCCGCGATCACAACCCACAATTTAGAGGAACGCGAGCCTGCCAACGCCATGGCGGCCAGAATCGAGTCGACAGCAAAAGCAATGTCCGTCAATTCAATCACCAAAACGGTTCTCCAGAATACGGCAGGGGCTCGGGATGTTTTGATGGGCGATGTTGAGCCATTCGTTTTGGTTGCGGCTGGGGCGTGAGTGTCCGCATGATCGATGACCAAGCCTGAACCGATGGGGACGCGTTCCTCGATTTCTAGGTCTTCCCGTTCTCGGCTAAGTTCTTGGCCGGTCACGGCATCCACCAATATGGGATGGCCTTGGGAATCCAGAACAACTCGATCGCTCTCGTCTTCATGACCTTCGAACAGCAAATGCTTCAGTGCGATATAAATGAGGTAACCGCCCCCCAGCAATTTGGCAATCGTCCACTGCAAGAGAAAGCCGGCTAACAAAATGGCTAGAACCCGAAACACGAAAGCGCCAATCAATCCGTATGAAAGGGCGCGAGAGCGTTGATGGGCCGGGAGTCGTTTGGCGAGCAACCCCAACACCAACGCATTGTCAATGGAAAGTACTCCCTCTAGCAAAATCAACATGCCGACGACAATCAGGTCATTCCATTCAAAGGTTTGCCCCAGCCATGAACCATCGAAAAGCGCAATCAGAATCAAGTCCGACATTTTTGTCCTTGTCAACCAAAAGTATTTTTGCAGCGAGAGCCCACAGGCGAGATCGATATCGCAGCGGCCAATCTACATAGTCTAGCGGAGAATATGGGTTTTTATGAATGGGATGGGGGACAAAGTACTAGCTGAAGTCGGCTGGAGGGAATGTCAGGCATTTTTGCACGAAGGGAGTCTTTGGCGTTTCCCGCTACCTTGATTTAGCCAGAAGCCGAACGATCCGCCGGGCGAACCGGGCGGGATTTGGGGTATTGGTTGCGGCAAAGCGAGTTGCCAGAAGCCGAACGAACTGCTGGGTAAGCCAGCAGGATTTTGGGACTGCACGAATTGTTGGACAAGCCACAAGCCAGCAGGATTTTGGCGTATTGAAACCGTTGGAAATTGGGGGAACACTGCTCCCGAATGCTCCTGGCTTGCCCAGGAGATGCTTCCTATTCTCGCTACAGTAAACGGTGTTGGTTAGGTTCCGGCGTTCAGAAAAAAAAGGTTACAATGCGATCCTTGCCTCGCTGGTCGCCATTCGTTTTATGAGCTTATCGTCTAGGATTCAGCCACGGTTGCATAAGAGGAAGTGGTCGATACATAGAAGCGAGTGCTAGTTCGAATACACTCAACAGCAGCGATCGGCGAGAAATTTTTAAATAGAATTTGTTTGTTTGGCGAGAATGAGCGATGGAATTAAAAACCAATTACGATTCGGTAATCGTTGGCAGCGGGCACAATGGGTTGGTGGCCGCCGCTTATTTGGCCCAAGCGGGCCATTCGGTTTTGGTCTTGGAACAAAACGATTATTTGGGCGGAGCGACGGCATCCAAACAGATTTTCCCGGACTACGAAGCCTACTTGTCGCGTTATGCGTATTTGATTTCGTTGTTGCCGCAAACGATTGTCGATGACCTGGGATTGGAATTTGAGACGCGTCAGCGGCGAACGGCATCGTTTACGGCCTACGCTGACGCGCGGGGAGTTGCTCGCGGATTGGTTTTGTCGAATGTCGACGAGAATCGTTCGCGGGAGTCGATGATGGAACTGACAGGGGATGGGCAAGCCTGGACCGACTATCAACGTTTGCTTTCTCTAGAATCAACATTGGCAAAAATCGTTTGGTCCTCCTTGTTGCAGCCGTTGGAATCGCGAGATGCCTTTCGAAATCGCTTGGTCACGAGTGCAGAGAAAGAGGCTTGGGAATCGTTTGTGGAACGGCCGTTGGGTGAGGTGATTGAACGATACATCCAGAATGATGTTCTGCGTGGTTTAGTGATGACGGACGGGAAGATTGGCGTTTTCACACACCCCCATGATCCCTCGTTGATTCAAAACCGGTGTTTCCTGTACCACGTAATTGGCGGTG
>JBGSIY010001042.1:0-1765 GCA_041742275.1 Pirellulaceae bacterium
TGTAAAAAGTTGCGTTTCCCTGTACCGGTATTTTACTGTTTCGTGCGAGGAAAAACCCGTCTCGACCACCATTGTGTCGCTGGAAAGACTCGACCAAAACCCTGGGCTAGGCACCGAGGCCTGTGCCTAGGGCTTATGCTTCTCTGCCTTAACTTTTCGATGGCGGGTTGCTCAAATCGCAAATTGGCACCGCCGGTTGAGTATTCCGTCAGCGAAGCCGCTAAGATCGATGCGACCCTGAAAAAAATGGATTGGTAGGACGCCTCTAAGTTCGATCCGGGCGTCGAAAACGCAACCTGATTTCCGAATTCCCACAATGGTCTGAAGCCGAATTTCGGCAAGACATTGATTGGGTTTGAGCGACAATTTGTCTTCTGGACGATTGGGTTGCGAGTCGGAAAATGATACTGGTTGGCGTTTGGAGTTTTAGTATTCAAAGTGAGTGCAGTGACGTTTGGCCTGGAATTTGGCCGTGCTGTTGACGCCAGGTCTATCAGAAAGCCAGTTCTATCAAAAAGTGAGTGACGAATTTGAACTCTGTTTGCACCAAACTGACTCGGCTTTTTTTTGTTGGAGATTTGAATTGATTCGATCTGGCCACCAGATTCCCAGCTCATACAGGGAGAATTCCGTGGGGGTCACCTCACCCGTTTGTGCTCGGGCCAATGGGAAAGTCACTCAAGTTTACGTGCTCATTGCGTGTTTGGCCGTTGGATTTGCTGGGTGTCAACCGTCATCTCCCCCGGAATTCCGTTACAACTCGGTGGAACAGCGCAAACAAGAGAAACTGCAGTTGTCAGGCGGCGCGACTTTTTCTGACGACTATCGTCAACAAATTGGTACCTTGACTCTGGCACTATTTGGAACGCCGGACGCTCCCAAGTTTCCCTTTGTTTTGGGAGAAGAAGATCCGGCTCGCGAGTTGATCTCTTTAGATAATTTACAACGTGCCGCCGGAGCCGTTGCCAGCGACGAAGCGGGGACTCATCGCGGCCTGTATCGGGAACATTGTGCCCACTGCCACGGAATTTCAGGAGACGGTGCCGGACCAACAGCACTTCCCTTGGTCCCCTACCCTCGCGACTTTCGCCTGGGAAAATTCAAGTTTAAGTCCACGCCGCTGCGCAGCCCGCCGACCGAGGCGGACTTCATTCGTGTTCTAAAACATGGGATTCCCGGTACAGCGATGCCCAGTTTTCGAGCGTTACCCGAGGAAGATTTGGAAGCGCTCGTTGACTATGTGATCTATCTAACCATTCGCGGCGAATTCGAACGACGTTTGATCGGGGAACTGGGATCAATGAACGGAGAACCGTTTTTTGAAATTCCCGAAGGGTTCGATCCCGAATCAGAGGATGTGGAAGTTCCCGAGGAACTGCAGGACCAATTATTTGCTACCGTGGGAGAAATGCTAGTCGATGAGATCATCGCCCGTTGGCTGGACCGCGATGACAACGTGACGGAAATCGAAAGTCCTCCCGTTCCTTTCGACTACCAGAGCGACGCGTTCAAAGAGTTCGCGGAGCAAGGCAAAATGTTATTTGGTGGCAAAGCCAATTGCGTTCAATGCCACGGAGTCACAGGTTTGGGTGATGGACTCACGGGAAATTATGACGATTGGACAAACGATTGGGCCAAAACGCCGGGGGTTGATTTGACACGGGCCGAGACCTATCGCGAGTTTTTGGAATTGGGGGCCCTGCCGCCACGCCCGATTCGCCCCAGGAATTTACACCTCCCCATTTATCGCGGAGGCAGTACGGTT
>JBGSIY010001043.1:0-3142 GCA_041742275.1 Pirellulaceae bacterium
CATAACCGACGGCCTTACCACTTTTTCCTTCCACCACATAACAAAGGCAATTTGCGGCTCGCTGATTGCCGGTTCGGCCGCCCTCATTCAAGTTAATAAAGCCAGTCGCTAAGACAAACTCGGTGTCACCTTGGCGCCCCAACCCCATTGTTTGCTTAACGTTGCCCTTGTAGGTGCCAATCTCCACACCGGTTCGGGGATTAATCATCATGCAAAACAAATTGCCCGTGACGTGGTCCAGGATAAACAATCCTTCCAATTCGGAATTAATTTGACCGGTGGTTATGGAAACCGATTCGCCCCGAGCTGCCGTGTCAGCCAGCAGTTTCATGGGCGAATCTGCCCGCGAAATTTCGGAAGTTGTCGATAGATGGTCCGTGGACGATCCACCCAGCCAATACCCTCCCACGAAAAATCCTGACAACAACAACGAGCAGCCTAAAATGCTCAACCATTTTTGATGGGGACAACATTCGGTTTTCATCTTAATCGCCTTTTTTCTATGTTCTATTCGCGGGGTTATTTCTGATCGTTCGCTTCGAGATCTTTAATTTTACACCTGCGCCCCTCAGATCGACAACCGAATAATCCCCCAGTTTTCGGGGATATGCCATTTGTTTTTTCATTTAAATTGAAAAACACCGACCAATGCCGTGTTATTGACTGTAAACAGTTTCAAAATTGCGTAAAATCTCTCGTAGTAACTACTGATTTATATCCTTGGGTGTGCTGACATGAACTCGCTGAAATTCGAATTGCGTTTTTTGATCGTAATTTTATCCGTCGTCTTCGTCGGCCTTGGGATATTTGTGAGCTATGGCCTAGGACGCTTGGAAACGTCCAATGCCGGCGACGATCGGGGAACGCCTGATCCAGCTCCGCCCAAAGTCCGCGTCCTGATCGTGGATGGACAGAACAACCATGGCGCATGGCCCAAAACCACGGAAATGATGCGTGGCTACTTACTGGAAACGGGACGATTTACTGTCGATTTGGCAAGAACGGCACCCAAGGGGACTGACGAAGAGTTTGCGCCCGATTTTTCTAAATACGATGTTGTAATTTCGAATTATAACGGTGCTCCTTGGCCCGAAAAAACTCAATCTAACTTCGAAGCGTTTGTCGCTAATGGCGGCGGGTTTGTTGTCATTCATGCCGCAAATAATGCGTTTCCAGAATGGCCCGCTTACAACCGGATGATTGGCCTCGGTGGCTGGGGAGGCCGCAATGAATCCAGCGGACCCTACCTATATTTTAACCAAGAAAACAAAGTGATTCGCAATGCCGACGAAGGCCCAGGTGGCAGTCACGGACCTCAACACGAATTTATTGTCAAAAGCAGAAATCCCCAGCACCCCATCATGCAAGGCATACCAGATGAGTGGCTGCATACGAACGATGAACTCTACGACAAACTACGTGGCCCCGCTGAGAACATTGAGGTTCTGGCCACTTCGTTTGCTCCAGTCGAAAAAAATGGTACGGATCGGCATGAGCCCATGGTCATGGTGGTCAATTACGAAAAAGGTCGCGTTTTTCACACGACCCTGGGCCACGAGACTTACTCGATGGAGTGCGTAGGGTTTATCACGTTGCTACAACGAGGAACCGAATGGGCAGCGACGGGAAATGTTACCCTCGAAGTCCCCCAAGACTTCCCGACCGCAGAGAAAACCTCAGCTCGCGCCCCCAAGGCTCCAGCTAAGTCCGACTCGGATGAACTGGAAATCTCATCCGCCAAACTCGGTAAAACCAATCGGGTCTCTCGCGCCGGAAATATTTTTCTTTCCGGACAAATGACCCCGGATGATGCAGACGAAATCAAAGAGCAAAATATCAAATGCGTCATCTCCCTTCGTCATCTGAACGAGGTGAACTGGGACGAGGCCGAGTGGGCGAAAGATTGCCAGTTGGATTTTCATCAGTTCAGCTGCCAGAGTCCCTCGGAACTGACCTCAGAAAACTTGGAAGAGATTTTTAAATTACTTGATACGGCCTCCCCGGGCGAAAAGGTCCTGCTGCATTGTGGCGGTGCAGCGCGAGTCGGCGCCGTCTGGGCCCTCTATCGAACTCAAAAACACGGAGTCTCGCCCGAAAAAGCGATTGAGGAAGGGCTGAAAATTGGCATGCCGAACCGTTTCAAATCCGACATTGATGAAATATTAAACCGGCAAGACTAGCCGAATCGTGCCACACCTCGCTGCAAGCCACCCCAAAAATATTCTGGGTATGATGGAGCGAAAGAACCAGTTATTCCTTTTCGCTCAAAAACTGGACTTTCGTCGCTGTTGAGTTTTTCATGCTTACACGAATTCAAACCGGCAATAAGGCGCTACCCGCCGGTACCATGGTTTTCCTGAACGGCAAGGGTTTTCCTGAACGGCTGGCGCCTTGCCGCTCATAAAAACACAAAACCACAAAACCAGATCACGGTTACAGGCTGTCGACGCTCGAAAAAATCCCTTGCTAACTCCCAGCGAACGAACGAGGCGTGAACGATTTCACAAATCTTCATATTTTTCGCACGATGGATTTTTATACGGTGACTGACCCCATCAAGGATTTCTTCCCCATTCTTTTCACTGGAAACCCACGCTTCTTGTCAATTGACCCTAGTCATGGTTCGTAGAACCGGTAGCCTACGAACGAATTCTTTTTGTGAGCGCCGGCCCCAAAAAACTAGACACCCGTATTCGATGCTGGTAAAACCTAGGGATCGTTTTTTATATTCCTTGATTTTTGGAGGTTGGTTTCATGTATCGAAATTTATGTTTACCGTTGTTGTTACTGACGATGCTGATAACGTCGTCTGTCAGGGCAGATCAAGTCGCTTTTCAATTTATTGGAGTCGGTGGCGAGGGTCTACTAACCTCAAATGAACTCCACGGCCCCAGTGGAACTGGAAGCGGAGGAATTTTAAATGGTCTGTCGTTTGATACAGTATCCAAAGTATTGTCAATTGATGTGGGGTGGGGCACCGGAAATGGCTTCACAGACTTGACAGGCAGTGTGACTGGAATTCACATTCACGGCCCAGCAGATATGAACAACACGGCAGGGGTCTTGATTAATTTTGGAGCGTCAGCCGGTTTCAACAACTCTGCATCTGTAGGCGGCTTGGTTGAAACCGTCGTTCTGGATG
>JBGSIY010001044.1:0-2047 GCA_041742275.1 Pirellulaceae bacterium
AGAATCAGTCGAGCCGGTTTCGCCGCAAAAAATCGAGAGTGAAAGGATGTCCGAAGGTAGGGGATAGCCGTAAAGCAGAATGGCTAAAATCGTGTTTTTGCACTCAGGGCAATTGATGTCGCCTACCTGTTCATCGTCCAATTCCACATTCACTTCGACTTCGTTTGAGGATCACCCATAATCAACTAGCCGCCGAAAGTGATCTTTTCGGGTGAAAAAGACAAACGAGGCGGCTAAATTGCATCGCTTGGTTTCAGTAATCTCTTATCGAAGTGCGTTAAAGCGGGTTTGTCTGAAGCAAAACATTAGATTTCGCCGAAAATTAAAGTGTTGACTACCCGTTTGACCTTGATAAACCTGACGCAAAGGCGTTGAGACGGATTATCGACGAACCTGACTTCTGTTGGCCCAGAGTGATATTAGTTTAGTGAAAGGGCGGGAGCGTTGCAAGTATTTTGGTGATTCCTGGTAGGCGGGGAACTCAAGCGGTGTTGGAAGCCGATGCCATTTCCTGACAAAAACCATCCTTGTTTCCCTGCGATTTTAAGTTGAATCTTGGTACGAGGGGGCATTACTCGGACCTCGATGATGGGTACTTAGGTTTCATGCTGCGGGGAACTTAGGACTTGCGGCGAGACTAAAACTAAGTTTTGTAAGGCTGCCAAGGGAACTCATCGTCTGGATTTAGCCCATCTAGGGCCTCGAAGCAACCCGATGGCGACCGGGATTTGCCTACTGGCGACCTTTTTGTTACACTGGCCAAACTGAGTTCATTACGATAACCGCCTGCAAAGTAAACTTTTGGCTGGGTTGAGGGGATCGGCGTTGAATTACCTAAGATTATTAAATTGTTTTTGAAATTGCTTGTAGGAAGAAATTTTTATGGCCGGTAGTGAACGTAAACGCGAATTGCGCCGTCGGCGCAAACGCACTAAATCGATGGACCTATTGCGACGTAAGGCTGCCAAAGCGACTGCCGCAGAAAAAGAGGTCTTGATCGCCAAGGTTCGTCGCATGACGACGGGTGCTGAAGACGCGCTCAAATCTTTGGGCTTGGCCTAAGGTTTCTGGGAACGGTCTTGGCTTCTCCTTGTTTTCAGTCTTGGTCGCCGCTATTGCGATCCGAGAGACAGGGTTCGCTGGGCTGGGTTAGGTCGGACAGAACCTCCGAAGCGAATTCCAACCGGACCGGAAAACCTTGAGTTCCTGAGCATGTGAAACGGAGACGATCCGTGCACACTTTTCAATTCGATGAGATGCTCCTCTTGCGGCGTTGGGTTAACGCCACGTGGCAAAACAGGGCCTTGAGAACTCATGCGGAATGGGCCAACAAATGAACACAATAAAAAACGCCCGTGAAACATCACGAGCGTTTTTTTTATTTGGTTTAGTTGAAAAGCGATCTTTCGCGAAATGCGAACCGACGCGCGATTCAGCGAACGATTGAGTTTCCCCGGGGTGCCAACCCCACGCCCGCGTTGAATTCGATTCCGGCTATTTTCCTAATCGAGCTCTTTGGCTGGCTGGCACTAACGGTGGTCGCGGTTTGGCTTTTTCGGCAGCGACGTCTTCCATCAGGACCTCAATGGCTTTATCCAATTGTCGATCGATCCCGGCCGGCCATTCTTCTGGGGCGGGCCAGATGATGTGATCGGGGACAGCGCCGTTCAGCTCCATGTCTTGACCCGTCTCTGCGATATACCATGCACGAAATGGTTTTCGAATCATGCCGATATCGAGGATCGAGGTTCCACCCGTGCTGATTACGCCCCCTGCAGTGGGGACACCCACGAGCTTACCTCGTTTTAGTCCCTTGACAGCATGGCTAATAATTTCTGCATTGCTGAAACTATTTTGGTTACACATCATGACGATAGGTTTGCCCCATGACGCATAGACCTTGCGGTCGTGTGGATATCCAGCTTCGCCTCCTCGTGGAATCGTAATAGCATGAATGGGTTGCGTTAAAATTGTTAGGAGGTGGTCCGCAGTCGATCCGCCACCATTTTCACGAACATCGATTACAATCCCGTCTTTGCCGTTACCG
>JBGSIY010001045.1:0-2994 GCA_041742275.1 Pirellulaceae bacterium
GGGGAGAAGGGCTGGGGATGCGGGGGCAGCGTGAAATTTGTTCTTGGGTTGCCCGCAGCTGTGGTTCCACCCGAACATGCCCCCTTTAAAATCTTAAGGACTGAAGCGCAAAAAAGGGGATGGCACCGACATCTCGGCCAAATCCGCACCAAAATCATGATGCAACCGCTCACCAAACCCGCAGCACAGCGCGAATCGCCCAAAACAAGCAACCCACTGCACGCTCATTTTGATCCGAGGCCTCATACGAGGCTGATCCAAAAAAGCACCCCAAAACCCTTACGACCAAACTTAGGTAAGTCGAACCGAGCGCAACCGGAGTGCGTTGGCGATCACAGAAACGCTGCTCAAACTCATCGCCGCCGCTGCGATCATCGGACTGAGCAACAGACCAAAAAAGGGAAACAATAATCCTGCCGCAATCGGAATCCCCAGCGCATTGTAAACAAAAGCGAAGAAGAGATTTTGACGAATATTGCTCATGGTCTTGCGACTGAGATGGACGGCCGCCGCGACGCCCCGAAGGTCGCCGCCCACTAAGGTCACCCCAGCTGACTCGATCGCCACGCCTGTCCCGGTCCCCATCGCGATCCCCACATTGGATTCGGCCAGCGCTGGGGCGTCGTTGATTCCATCGCCGCACATCGCAATGATTTTTCCTGTCTGTTTTAGCTTGACCACAAAGTCGTGTTTTTCTTGGGGAGACACGCCCGCATGAAATTCTTCGATGCCCAACTGCTTGGCCACCGCTTGGGCCGTCGGTTCCGCATCGCCGGTCAACATAATAACGCTCATCCTCAAATCATGCAGCGACTTGAGCGCGACAGGCGTACTTTCCTTGATAGGATCCGTGATGACCAGTAGGGCGGCCAATCGTTTGTCGATGGACACGAAGACAACGGTGGAACCTTGAGATTGATGCTTTTCCGCGCTGGCTTGTGCTTCTGTGACACCCCTCACGCTATTTTCATTCAGTAATGCCGCATTGCCAATCAATACCTCACGCCCTTCGATCGTGGCGCGAACGCCGCCACCCGTGACGCTGCCAAACCCCTGTGCATCCACTGTCCCAACCCCATCGGACTTACTACGCCGCACAATGGCACTGGCCAGTGGATGTTCACTATGTGCCTCGACAGCCGCCGCTAATCGCAGCACATCCGCTTCTTGCCACTCCCCAAACGTTTCAATGGCAGTAACATCAGGCCTTCCTCGCGTCAGCGTCCCCGTCTTGTCGACAACGATCGTATCCACTTTCTCTAGTACCTCGAGTACCTCCGCGTTCTTGATCAGCACGCCCTCTTTGGCCCCCCGACCAACCCCGACCATGACCGACATGGGTGTCGCTAGTCCCAAAGCGCAGGGGCACGCAATAATCAACACCGCCACAGCCGCAACAAACGCATACGCCAGTCGGGGTTCGGGTCCCCAGAAAGCCCAACCGATAAAAGCAGTAATCGCACACAAAATCACAATCGGCACAAAATATTGAGCGACCACATCCACCAGTGACTGTATCGGAGCTCGACTCCGTTGGGCATCGGCTACCATTTTCACAATGCGATTGAGAACAGTATCTTCGCCAACACCGGTCGCCTCCATTACAAGCGAGCCGGTTTGATTCAGTGTGCCACCTGTAACTTCATCACCCTCCATTTTTTCCACCGGCATGGGTTCGCCCGTGAGCATGGATTCGTCTACGCTGCTTGATCCGCTGAGGACGCGACCATCGACCGGTACCTTTTCGCCGGGTCGAATGCGCAATCGATCCCCACGATTCACGAGATCCAGTGCGATCACTTCATCCTCTCCCTGAGTCACACGTGTCGCCGTTTCGGGAGCAAGATTGAGTAATTCGCGGATGGCCCCACCGGTTTGTTTTCGAGCGCGTAATTCGAGAACTTGACCTAACAAAACCAAAGTAATGATCACAGCAGCAGCTTCGAAATACAGCGGCGGCATTCCGTTCTCAAAGAATGCGGTCGGGATGGTGTTAGGCAAAACCACGACGACAACACTAAAGAAATAGGCCGCCAATGTACCCACTGCAATTAGTGAAAACATATTTAAGTTCATACTGCGAAACGATTTCACACCTCGAACCAATAACGGCCTACCGCACCAAAAAACGACTGGAGTCGCGAGCGCCAGTTGCACCCAAGCCAGCAGGGAATGTTGCATCCACTTACCAAAATGAATTCCAATCATCGGCCCCATCGCAATCACAAGCAGCGGCAGCGAAAAAGCCAAACTCACCCAAAACCTCTGTTGCATGTCAACGTATTGCTTGTCGTCACCACTATCGGAGAGGTCCCGTACTTTGGGTTCCAAGTCCATTCCGCAAATGGGACAATCACCTGGCCCTAGTTGTTCGATTTCTGGGTGCATTGGACACGTATAAACAGCACCATCGTCAACCGCTCTATTTTCTTGCTGCGGATGCGACTCAGATTTTTTTGCTCACAACAAGTAGAGTCTTCGGCAGACGTCGCGGCCGGGGATTTATTTTTTTGGCTTTGTTTTTGAAGAACAGCGACAGGATCCCGAGCAAATTTTCGTTCGCAACTTTCGCTACAAAAACCATACGTTCGTCCTTGATATTCGCTCGTTCGAGCGTTGGCCAGATCCACTTCCATGCCGCAAACAGGATCAATACTCGTAGTTTTTTTCGAAACCATAGCTTGCTTTCTTGGCCGAAGTGCCAATCGTCTGTTCGCAAAAATTTAATGTAACAATCTGCAGGGAGCCAGTTTAGTGCACGCATGCTCCATCGGCCTTGGGTTAATGAATATTCGGATGCCAACCGTAAAAAGGCAAGAATTTTTTCTCCACTGTCAGAGGTCTCATTGCAACTTCATTACATTAAGCCCCCACCACAAGCGAATGTTTGCCCATGCGGTCTTTGCTCCCGGGAGGCCTTTTTCTTTAACTTTTCTTGGAGCCACCTTCGCGTCGATAAACCGTCAGATGACTGAATTACACCCTAACGTGGTC
>JBGSIY010001046.1:0-6402 GCA_041742275.1 Pirellulaceae bacterium
TGTTCGGTTCATCGACGGCCCACAAGACGCTGCGGAAGATGTTGGTCGAGGATCAGAAGCTGGACGGGATCATCTCGATGCCCGGCGGCGTGTTCAAGCCGTATGCGGGCGTCTCGACGGCGATCGTGTTGTTCACCAAGATCAACTCGGGCGGCACCGAGCACGTTTGGTTCTACGACATGCAGGCCGATGGCAAGTCGCTGGATGACAAGCGCACCGAGTTGTTACCACCGGAGAAGCAAGGCCCAGCGCCGACGGCGAAACTGACCGGGGACGAGCACGCCAGGAACAACTTGCCCGACATTTTGCAGCGATGGAGCAAGCGGGCTAAGTCCGAGCGAAAGAACGAGCGGACAAAGAAGAGCTTTTGCGGGCCGAAGTCGGATATTGTCGAGCAAGGTTACGACTTGTCGATCAACCATTACAAGGAAGTCCTCCATGAAGAAGTCGACCATCGCCCACCGCAAGCGATTCTGGATGAGTTGGAAAGCACCGAGGATGAGATCACCCAAGGCATGAAGCAACTGCGGGGGATGCTGAAGTGATCAAGAAGGATTGGAAGCAAATTAATTTGGTGGATGTTGATGAAATTCAAATTGGTAAAACACCGTCTCGGTCTGTTGCGCGGTATTGGGTTGGTAATTTGCCTTGGGTCACGATTCGCGACTTGTCGAAGGGCCGTACTGTTCAATCCACAAACGAGCGAATCGGCCCCTTAACCTTTTCGAAGGCATTGCAAATTTGAAGATCAAATAGCTGATTGCAATAGCCTAACAAATTACCTAAATTTTGGATGGTGAACGAAACGCAGTTGCCGCATTCGATTGTGAAAGATTCAAATGAAGTATTTGACAGACGTTTTGCTACTATCATGCCTAGGCATTGGCTTGGCCGCGGTCACCATTATTGATCTAAGCAAAAAGGCGCCAGACGTTATCGACAGTTTGGAAGTTACTTTGATTTCCATTGACGCTGATGCGCAGTTAAAGTCTGACTTGCGATTGGCGGTTATTGGTTGATTCGTCGGAGGGCTGACGTTTGATGTTGTGTCAATGTTAATCTTGTCAGAGTCGGGAATGGCAGGAAGGGCATGGTCGTTTGTAATTTTGGGATTGTTTGTTGGTGGCTTCATTGGGTTGGCACATGTCGTATTGCGGCGTTCTTGGTTGACCGTATTGGAAGGGTGCAACGTAGGCAGTCAAGTTATGATCGATAAAGCGATTTTTACCATTAGTAGTGGCGACCATTTACCATTGTCGTTTCGTCGTGGCCTTCAAAATGTACCGGTGGAGCTTTTTTCGATCAGGAACCAAAATGGAAGTTGCGCGTTGAAGCCAATTTCTGGTGATATGCCCATTGGCCTAAAAAGGCCCGGGCAAGATTCATATGCACAAATTCAGGGTGAATGCCGACTGAAAAACGATGACCTAATGCGTTTCGGGGGGAATATCGTTCGCTCTAATTTTCCTTCAACAGGCCGACAAACTGAGTTGGCAAACAGAACAACTGCCGTGAAAACCGCTCCTCCACCTCCACCTGGCAAAAAGCCGGACCAGCATCGGTCAGCGGCCAAAACTCTTGCGGAGTAGGTTACACCACTGCTTCAAAGAAGACGACCAGCAAGACGGAATCCACAAAAATTCCTGGAACCAGCCAGCTTAAGGCACCATCTCCTCCGTCAAGATAAAAACCACAATAGTGAACCAACTTATTGATTAGCGGTTGCTCTGATTTCAAGAAGACAACGAGTAACAATAGATGCCCATTTTGCTACTCAACTCCGGAACGCACTCGCAAAGAAACAGGAAATGACATGTTCTTTGGGATTGGTTATGGAATTTGGGCACCTATTTGACTAGACTCTTCAATGCACTGGCAAAGTCCGGTTTGCAACCGTTCAAATCGTAGTTGCTTAGGGTACATCATGATTCGATTTATTTTCGGCTTATATTGCTTTTTGGCGGTTCAATTCCAACTTGGCATGCTATTGCCCCAAGAACATTCTAATGCCGAGGACGTCGATCTCTGGAAGCAAAAGACCCTTTTGGATGCTTCCGAATTGTACCTTAAGAACGAAGCTTCAAGACTTGTTTCGCAGACTTTGGATTTCGGGCAAATGGCGGGTTGGCAATTGTTGCCAAAAGAAATCGACACTGTTGCAAAAGAGGCATTGACCAAAAAAATTACTCCCGTTTTGCAAAAGCTCGACCTACTTATTCAGCAGCATACGGCAGCGATTGATTCTATGACTTTGGAGTTGGTCGCGGTCCGAAATGAGATTGATCAATCACAAACTGACCTTAACGAGATTCTCGCGAATCGAAATACGACAGTTCAACTTGCATCACTTCTTGGAGTTGACAACCGATGGTTTTGGCTGAATGGGTTAATTGCATTGTTAGTGATTTCGTTGATCGCATGGCATGACAGTCGCCATGAGTTCCGAAAAATCATGAACGGGTCAAGGGCAAAACAATTGGGTTTCGCCCGATTCTTATGGATCGGAGTAATTGTATCCGCTTGCCTGACACTATTAGTTTTTCTTTTCGGCGAGTCCTTCTACGCTTTGCTGGTCGCTAGAAATACGGATAGCTCAACAAAGGCGAAAGCTTCTGTTGTTTCGAACATCACGGTTGACGAATCATTATTCATTGACTTGAAGAATCGGGTAAACCGGCTTATAAACGAAAACGAAATTGCCACTACCATGTGGGCGGCAGGGATCGGGAAGGAAAAACAAGATTCGTGGATGAAACTTCGCGAGTCGCTGAGAACGAACTACGAAAAGGCTCACCTTAGAACAAAGATGGCGGAGTTGCTAAAGGTCGAAGCCAATTCTCTAGGGTCGCTCAATCAGAAACGAACAGATTACGTCGCCGAGATTCGGCATTTCAAATCGCTTCGACAATATCTGAGCACTGGGTTGGGATTGGGTTTGTGCATAATTGTTGGCGGAGCAGGTATTTATCTAAGCCGACGAATCGCAAAACATCGGAGAAAATTGGCAAATACTTGCCCTCAGTGTTTGACTATTGGACAGTTTGAAACATCCGATACGAAAACAGGTGCTGTAGTTTGCCGGAGTAATTTTGCCGAGTCAAACGAACTTCTCGAATGCGGATTCGAGATTCCAGGCGTTTACTTTCGCCTTCCAAAGCTATGCTTTCCGACATTAGGATTGCCAGGTTCAGGCAAAACGCACTGGCTGGCAATGGCGTTTCGGGATTTGAGCCTCGGCAACTACCCCAAAGGAATTCAGTTTGAGAAGGTGAAAGCACGCGGTACCGATGAAATTGAGGAAATATCACGTAACATCATTCGAAGTCGGCTTGAAACCTCTGCGACACAAATGGACTTAGAGCGGATCAAAGACCCGGTTGTTTTCAATTTTTCTGATCGAGACCGATTTGGAAAGTCAAATTTGCTTGTGAACATATTTGATTATTCAGGTGAAGTTACTTATGGATCTGCATCAGACCTGAATCAAGTTATTCGCCAAAGAGCACTAGATGCAGATGGTTACTTTTTCTTTGTTGATCCGACTCGAGACAGCGATGAACAAACAGAAGCGATTTCCCAGTTTCGACAAGACGTTCGACAACTTAAAAATGTAACCAGTGGTTCAGCGCTCCGTGTTCCAGTCGCCCTCTGCATCTCAAAAATCGACTTATTGCACAAAGCTCAAGTTTCTCTTGGAAATCAAATGATTCGGCAATTTTATAAAGATTTGGCTGCGATTGATGCTGACTTGCCAAAGTTTACATTGAGAAACATCCAGGCAAAATCGGATTTGATGAAGGAGGTTCGTGAGTTGGTGTGGCCAAATTGGCAAATCGAAAACGAACTGAACACATTGTTTGGCAGTCGCGTCATGTATTTCCCCTTGACGCCGGTAGGAATCGAAGAAGGTAACAACCTTAGTTTCAAAGAGCGAACCATTGAGTCCTACGGTGTCGTTGAGCCTATATTGTGGCTCTTGCAGATGAATGGATATGAGGTGTTGGGCAAGTAGTGCGGAATTGGATTTCTGGGTCTGCCATTCATGGGCTGGAGCGGTGTGATTATATGAATGATTTGCCATCTGCAGCCGAGTACATCCAGATCCTGCAGAATCCCCAAGTTGCATTTCGTGATCCCGAACTGAAACTGATTCACATTACACGTAACAAATTGGGGCAACCTAAGCCTTTGGCTGGGAACTTTGCCGTCGTTTTTCAGGGAGAATTTCCAAGTGGCAAAAAGATAGCAATTAGGGTCTTTCACCGAAAACTCGATAATCGCGACGAGTATTATTATCACATCAGTCGTCATTTGGAAAAATTTCGGAGCATGGGAAATCTGGTCGAATTTACCTACGCGGATCAGGGCATCCGGTCACTCCAAGGGGGATGGTGCCCACTCGTAACTATGGAATGGGTTCAAGGCGAGACGTTGTTTTCATGGCTGGCCGCCAAGTGCCGCGCGGGCGACGTCGGCGCAATTCAATCCTTGCGAGATCAATGGGTAGGCGTAATCGATAAATTGCGAAGAGCCGAAATTGCCCATGGTGATTTGCAGCACGGCAATATTCTCATCGATAGCCAAGGAATTATTCGATTGGTGGACTACGATGGCATGAGCGTTCCTGCTCTCATTGGCAAACAGAACATGGAAGTGGGGCTAACTGACTACCAGCACCCACAACGCGACGTTAGCACAAAGTTATCAACTTCCCTTGATCGATTTCCTTCTCTTTACATTTATTCCGGCTTGACATTCTTGATCGAAAATCGTTTTTGCAGGGACAAGTTTCTTGAACAACGTGATATCTCGGCGGACTATTTTCTTTTTAGGCGAAGTGACCTCGAGAACCCTAAGTCAGGCCTAGTTGCTTTAGTCCGCCCCAAACTGTCGGATGATTCCGCAAAGCTGTTGGACAGGCTCGTTGCGGCGTTTGCCGGCCGAATTGATGATGTCCCTACAATCGAAGACACGTTGTTCTCGTATGACACAGTAATTCAACTTTTGAATCGACGCCAATTTGATGAGGCGGTCGAGGCCTGGGGCAAGCGTTCATCAAAACCACCACCCGGCTCTCTGGTTGGGGATATTGCCAACGCCAACGCCCGAATTTCATGTCGCAAAGAACTAGAACGGTTAGCTGCTGCCCATGATGAATATGGAATGGCGAAAGTCTTTGACGAACAACTTTTGACAGACTACCCTGCCGCAACAAGGGTGTTTCAGGTTGCCAAAGACTCGCGAAAAATTGTAAAAATTCTTGACGAAATGAGTACTGCGAAGAAGGCTGGGCAGTATGGTAAGTTTGTTACGATTTGGCATCAAAATTCGTCATTGCTAAAGAGTCGCGGTTCCAGCGAGGCTTTGTTCAAAGAGGTTCAGTCATGGGAAAGCCGAATTGGGCTCGTTGAACTTTTCAAAACGGAGTTTGCAAAGGCGGAATCTCTGACCGATTTGTCGAAGCTGCTTAGCCACTGGGATCAATTGAGAGCGTTGGGGGGGCACCCAGAAGTAGATAGTCTTGAGACAAAGGTGTGTTTTTATCGTCAGCGACATGAAGCATGGAAGAAGATTCAGACAGCAACGTCTGAAGACGACCAGGCTGCAGACACCAAATTTTGCAACTCTTGGGACGATCGGCTTTTTTTGAATTGGCCTCTTGCTGTTCCATTGTTGCCGCAGCTCTCGCGAGCAAGATCCCGTTTGACACTCTTGGAAAAAATCGCGACACTTGATCAACAGAACATCAGCCCGTCAGTGAATTCAGAGAAGGTCTTAATCGGTCTCGCCAATTCTTTGCCGAAAAAGTACATGCATTCATTTTATTCGCGAGTTGAATTGGCGAATTCGCGGGTAATCACTGCCGCAAAATTATCAGACGCTCTAGAATTGGACCGTCAAGATTCGTTGATCGCAAGTCTTGCAGACAAAGTTAGGGAATTGGGATTCGAATCGGCCTTCGGCGGCCAGAAGAAACGGATTGAAAGTGCAAGATTGCGGCAGCCAATAATTGCGTCAGTCAAAGCGATTGATCTTTCGCTGCCGCAATCTGATTTTGATCGACGTCTGCTCGCGGCTTGGTCTTCAAATGAAAAACTGCTCGAGTCCTGCACAGAGCTGACTGAATACAAGGAGCGGTATTTCGAGGCCGTTCAACGGCAAGCGGTTTTGGCAGAGCTCAAACAGGCAGTTCTCAAGAATGACTTGCAAAAAATCTGTTTGATTATGAAATCGCCATTGCTCAAGTCCTTTGATTTGCCCCCAGATTTGACCAGTGCAGTCAAATTTGCCAAAGAACAGCGGCGGAAGCTTGAAAAAATAAGGGATTCGTTAGAATCCGCAAACGGTCTGTCATTCGCAGAAAACTTTGACTTGCCCGTCATCAAAGCGTTTGCCGAAGAA
>JBGSIY010001047.1:0-5195 GCA_041742275.1 Pirellulaceae bacterium
TGAGCGAAGAAATGTACTTTATCGAATTTCTTGAAAAAAGTAAGTTGTCCAATCTTGTTAACATCGTTGACCGAAAATTGACTTACGCTCGAGAATTTGATGATGAGTTCAAATGGTACATCAGTGGTCTTCTTCCGATGAATACAGGGCTAATTGCTGATTAAATCTATCTTTAATTGGGTAGGTCGAAAGCAACAACCTCTTTGTGCCACTGATATGAAGAGCACAAGGGGACGGAGCTTTTTCCGGCGAAGATCGAAGGCCAACTTATGATTTCGCTATTTTCATAGGAGAGTTTCCGTCTCTCCCAAATCGAGTGAGAATCACGGTGAATCCTGGTGTAAGACAATTTCCCCGATTGTTTTATTTACCTGCGAAACTATCGACGACCATTGTATTACGCTTGCTGACGAATTGATCTAGATTTCAGTGCCAGTTCGGTGGGGGATACTCACAACCGATGCGGGAGAATTTCTCGGAGATCCGTTGAGACTGTTTTCAGCCTGAAAACAGAATTAGAGCCTATCCCAAAACTGATCGGAATCATCAGCCGAAACGCGCTAGCGTCCGGTTCGACCGAATAAACCGGGGGCTAGTGCCCCGCGGCTAATGGGTTCTGGGATAGGTTCTAAGTTCATGCTTTCGTTGCTCGCCCTTGTATCGGAGAGTTGGTTCAAGGCATAATTCACCTGAAGGTTGCTGGTATTTTTTTTAAGGCGTAAATGATGGCGAGTGGATTCTTTTTGTTGTTGGATGATATTGCGTCGGTCTTGGATGACGTGGCGACGCTGACTCAAGTCGCCGCCAAAAAGACGGCGGGGGTGTTGGGGGACGATTTGGCGCTGAACGCTCAACAGGTCAGCGGGATTGAGCCTAAACGCGAGCTACCCGTGGTTTGGGCTGTCGCCAAAGGCTCGTTCTTGAATAAAGCCATTTTGATCCCAGCCGCAATGTTCTTGAGTGCCATGTTCCCCTGGTTAATCACCCCTTTGCTGATCATCGGAGGGGCTTACCTCTGCTTCGAGGGTTGCGAAAAAATCGCTCACATGCTTTTTCACAAACATGAGACTGCCCAACATCGTCAGGTACATGAAGCCGTAGTCGCCACTCCCAGTTTAGATATTGTCGCAATTGAAAAATCGAAAATCGCCGGAGCCATTCGAACCGACTTCATCCTTTCAGCCGAAATCATTGTCATCACCTTGGGCACCGTGGCCGCCGAGCCGTTCATGACACGTTTAAGTGTTTTAGTCGCCATTGGCATGCTGATGACTGTGGGCGTCTACGGCTTGGTGGCAGCCATTGTGAAGTTGGACGACTTAGGACTGCGTTTGATCGAAACACCGCCGAGTCACTGGCTATCAACTTCACGCATTCGCGTTGGTCGAGCCATCTTGGTCACTGCCCCTTACCTTATGAAATTCCTATCGTTTGCAGGAACCGCGGCCATGTTTCTGGTGGGTGGTGGGATATTGGTCCACGGCATTCCGCCACTGCATCACGGAATTGAATCAATTGTCCACTCGATCAGCCATTGGGAACCTGTCGGGTGGATCATCGGCCCACCTGCCGAATGGCTAGCTCACGGAGCAATCGGAATTTTCGCAGGCTTGTTGATTCTGTTGTTCGTTGAATCCGTAAAATGGTTCCGCAAAAAGTTGACACGTGGCAAGTCGAGCACGACATAAAGCTCTTGGGGAGCATTCGAAAAAGAAGTGCCCCGTTTTGCACAACGCTTCCTGCTATTCGACTCTTGCAATTGCAACCCGTTTAGTTGAACGCCCGTCGTCGCACAGCCGAACCGTGTTTACCCCAGTCCGATCGGCCTCAGAGCTCCAGGCTACCCGCTGCGCAAAACTCAACTCCTAGCTCAAGCTTTAGATGGAGACCGAGGTGTCGACACATTTTTTTCACAATGATTTAAAATCAAAGGGAGGACCCCTCCAACTTCGCTTCGGCTACAAGCTGAGCTCGTCCACCGGGAGCAATCAATTTCTAGGACCGTAAACCATATCTTCAATCGGTTTCGCCGCAGAAAATAATCCAATAGCCAAAAAAGCACAGATGACGCCCGCGAAGCGAAGGAGTTTCTCGTGCTCGTCATCTATATTCGAATAAACGAACAGCATGGGACAAGCAAATGTAGGAATAATCGCTAGACCTCGAATGCATGCGCCGACAACCGTAGCCGACTCGTATTCGTGAATCGAGGCTTCATCATTTCCGCTGGGGCCGCCTCGGACCAACACGCGGAAATAGGTGAGGCCGCACCACAACATTCCCACAGTTAATGCCAATAAGGCAATATCGAGCCGACCCACTCGGAAGTTCCCAATCTTGAACTCCCCCATCAACCAGAGCAGGGGAATCGAAATACTAAACAGTATGGCGACCAAGTGGTACAGCAAAACCAACGCCCTACCCAGCAGGGTTCCTCGCGATGCTGCCATCGCCGTTTCCAAAGGTTTTTCAGTAGGTGGCTTTAAGGGTTGCGATTGGTTTTTCGAAAAAAACTTCCATCTGCCCGATTTTTTAGGCGAGCGGACTTCGCAGCCCCCCATAGCCCCCCACGCCCGAATTCGCACTTTCATAGTGGAGGGAGAATCCGCAGCAACAACTTTGTCAGTAATGGCTCCCATCAACATGAACCCATCCAGATCGACCTGCGCGCCCGGGGGAACGATCACATCCACGCCACCCATAAAAGTAATTAGCGTAATGTCGACTTCTTTTGCAGTCACTTGCGTTAGGTCTAATTCAACTCCCCCCATCACGGTCACAGCGACGTGGTTTCCTTCGGCATTCCAATTTCCCTTGCGCTCTCGGCCGCTCATAAGTGTAAACATGTACCGGGTCCCTGCATCGAGCGCTGACCCCAAATCGGCCGAAGGTTTGACGGGAGGAGTGGGTGAATTGAAATAGTCAGGGAGAAGATTGGCGGCAAAGGGATTAACAGCCGGTGTCGGCATGGCCGCATCGTGCTGGGAGAGTCCCGTTTTGAACTCGCTCGCTTGTTGATAACGTCGAGCGGGTTCGCGCTCCAAGGCTCGCATGACCGCTTCATCCAATCTGGCATCAATCTCGGATTTACTGGAGGGGGGTTGGAACCGACCCAATGGCAACTCACCGGTGAGCAATTCGTAGATCACGACACCCAGAGAATAAATGTCCGCTCGATGGTCGACTTCTGTCGGACGATCTCTCTGTTCGGGGGCCATGTAATTGAAGGTCCCCATCACTTGTTCGGTGCGTGTTAAGGAATCGGGTAGTCCCAAACCGGTCATTTTCGCCAATCCAAAGTCTGCGATTTTGATTCCACCCGAAGTACTGATCAACAAATTTTCAGGTTGGATATCTCGATGGATGATCCCTTGGTCGTGGGCGTACTGTAAAGCGTCACACAATTGAGGAACCATTTGCAGTGCCACTTTCGGAGAGACACGCTCCACCGACGCCAGTTGCCTCAAGTTCATGCCATCGACAAATTCCATGACCAAATAATGCACGTCGCCCCGAACACCAAAATCATGAACGGTGACGATATTCGGATGGTTCAATTTCGCCAACGCGCGGGCTTCGCGTTGAAACCTCGCAGCAAACTCGGCATCATCCGGGTGCCCCAGAAAGACTTTCAGGGCCACAATACGGTCCAGATTTTTTTGACGCACGCGATAGACGGCCCCCATCCCTCCCTGACCAATCAACTCGAACACCTCCAATTCAGGGAAGAGTTCGG
Organism: Pirellulaceae bacterium; assembly: GCA_041742275.1. Taxonomy (GTDB): domain Bacteria; phylum Planctomycetota; class Planctomycetia; order Pirellulales; family Pirellulaceae; genus BJ22. The sequence continues at coordinate 3,737 of JBGSIY010001047.1, forward strand.
CAATGGCCGCTTCACTGGGAGGTGCCGTTCGCCCTGTTTGGGGGTAGGACCCAGTAACGGCCGTATGCGAAACGCGGGCGGCAACGGCCATCAAACAACGGGGACAAAGACCTCCAGGAAGGTCTTCGTAAACGCGTGAATTGCATTGGGAACAGAGACGCTGATTCATAATACACTATTGTTTTAGATTCATTTGTATTCGCGGTACCCACCGCAACTATTGGATAATCCGGAAATTGCCTGTGCGGTTACAAACAATCGCAAATAATTTATTGGAAAAAATAGAAACTTGTGAATTTAACCGCGGAGGGCTGACAATAATTGTTCCAGTTCGTCGCCCACAGAGCGTCCGTCATTCACCGTTTGGGCCACAATTTCCCGAATGGCATCGCGGTAGTTTTCCCGCAATCGCAGCGCCGCCACCTTGACGGTATTCGCAAGCATGTCAAAACGTTGCCCGATTTCCAAGTACTGCTCTTGCGTCATCGGAACGCCGGAAAGAGTCGGTTGGAGCGCCAGATACAGTTCCAACTTCCCTTTATTTTCTTGTTCTACGCGTACGGCATCCAAGGCCTGCTGCAAAACCGTCAAACCCCAACGCCGATCAAATAATTTTTCCGCCGTCCATCCGTCTGTCGGTTCCAGCTGGTACCGTTGCTCTGCATTGCTCCAATCAATCGAAAAAAAGTGTCGATTGCCACCACGCTTTTGAGCGCTTTGCCGTTCGGTTTGTCTGGCGAGGTGTCGTTTCATGGCTGCCATCAAAAACCAGCGAAAGCGCCCCTCCTCAGGATTCACGTTTTTCAAAAAATCTTTGTCGATCAGCTCGACAAAAAAACTCTGGACATCATCAGCAGCTTGATCCAAGGTGTGACCCTTCCGTCGCAAATATGCGAATAAAGGGTACCAATAGATCTGGCATAATTGCTCCAGCGAAACACGGCGAACCTCGGCATCCGTCTTCCGCGAGGAAACAACCAGGCTCCAATGAGTGGTCTGAAAGTCGTGATTCTTTCGCTGAGGTTCCATTTCTTTAGACTTCAAAAAAATCAATGATCGAAAATTCGCCCCAACTATCGCGACGATGATGGCAACTAATATCGCACCGAATCTCGCAACGTCTTTCCGCCCGTTGCTTCCAGTAATGAACCAGAGGCCGCTCGCTTCACTGCATTGATTCTATTGCCAAGGGGGGAGAACAAAATTGTTGCTGGCTATTGTCTCAGTCTAGCTAATTTGGCAGGCATCGTCACCCATTCGGTTCGGGACTGTCGATCATTTCCAGAGACGCCCCGCCGGATAAAGGTTCAGGTACTTCGCTGGCTACCTGCCACGCCGGTAATTAGAGCCTATCCCAAAACTGATCGAGTTCATCAGCCGAAACGCGCTAGAGTCCGGTTCGACCGAATAAACCGGGGGCTAGTGCCCCACGGCTAATAGGTTCTCGGATAAGTTCTAA
>JBGSIY010001048.1:0-3100 GCA_041742275.1 Pirellulaceae bacterium
GCGTTGCAGCCGACCTTGGAAACCATGAGGTCGCGAATGTAACCGACCATTTGTTGAGCCAGTTGTCCCACGTCGACGCCCGATTTGATCGCTCCGTCAATTTCGGCCATCGTCTCCGGCATTTTTTTGCTGACCATGCAAGAAACGATTTTGGCGACTCGCCCCATGTCGGCGGTTCCCAGCAATCGATAAACATCCTGCACATCAATCGACTTGTCACAAAACGACAATATTTGTTCCAGCAATGACTGGCTGTCTCGCATGGACCCATTGGCTCGGCGAGCGATAATCTCCAGGGCTTGCTTGTCGGCGACGACCCCCTCTTTCTCCGCAATTTCTTGCAATCGCGTGGTGATTTCATCTGCTTCCACGGGTGCAAAGTCGAACCGTTGGCAACGGGACAATACGGTGATCGGAATTTTATGCGGATCTGTTGTGCAGAAAATAAATTTGACGTGATCTGGGGGTTCTTCCAACGTTTTCAACAAGGCGTTGAAGGCGGGAACCGTCAGCATGTGAACTTCGTCAATAATGTAGATCTTGAAACGGCAGCGACTGGGCCGCACATTAGCATTGGAACGCAGTTGACGAATCTCGTCGATCCCGCGGTTACTCGCCCCGTCAATCTCCAGAACGTCAACGTCCTCTCCTGTGGAGACCGACCGGCAGACTTCGCATTCATTACATGGTGCCGTTGTTGGACCGGTAACGCAGTTGAGGCACTTAGCAAAAATACGAGCGGTAGATGTTTTGCCGACACCCCGCGCTCCGGTAAACAAGTACGCGTGCCCCACGCGACTTTGATCAATGGCATTGGACAGCGCTTTGATCACGTGCGGTTGCCCCACCAAATCCAAAAAGGCCTGGGGCCGATATCGCCTGGCGACAACCGTGTAGGTGTTGTTGTTATTGTAGGCAGACGGTTGTTCGGACATAAACCATTCAGCTTGTCGTGTGTGAATCTTGAGTTACAAACAATGCGGATTTCATGCCACCGGAACGTCCGGGCGCATGGCATCGCCGGAACGGGCTTCGCCGGATTTAGCATCGCCGGTCTCCGCGTATGAAATGCAGCAGAAAATTCATTGTCTCTTAGGCCCCCCTCCAATTCAACGCCCCGTCGGGCTCGAATCGTTCCATATGGATGAGACGGGGCGGAAGAGACGGGGCGTACGATGCAACGACCCGGTGAGCGACCGGTCGTTAGCCGCTAATTTTTTTGCGGTCTAAACCGGCGGCTAGAGCCTTGCCGCTCAGGGGTACACGCCTCTCACGGGTACATTTCCGGCACAAAAATTACTGTGTTTTTTCCGAATGAAACGTATCCAGCTCGTGTGACGCGGCCGAGCCCTTGACTTTTTCACGGGGCGAATGGAAATCGGGTGAATAGTCCCAGCTAATGGGGCACAGCTATCGGGCACGGTTTAAGAACTCGAGTCGAATGACGAGGTGCAAAAAGTTGGCTATGCAAAACCAATTAATCGTTCGCCAGAGGGCAAGTTTTTACAAACATCCGATTAGATATTTTTACGACGTGCCGATTGGGCCTGCAGTTGAGTGGACTCCGCACAAGAGTACCCCGCTTAGGGATGCTTCATATTTCAGATCTGACCCGGTTCACGGCTCCCCCTCACGGAGCCCGCTCAACTGCACGCTAATCCTGTTAACAACAGATTTTCACACGGCTCCCCTATTAGGCATTGGAGGCCCTGCGACGGCGCGTTACTACTTATGTTTTAGAGTGCCGACGCCGTTTCGTCAAATCCCCCCAAAGAAAACCGCCAAAAGCCCGACTCGACGCCTCCTCCCACATTGAATTCGCTACAAAACGGACCGGGCGACAAAGACACACTCGGTTTTATGAATCTTGGGGTTGTCGAAATGAGAACCCTGGGCTTAAAGTCATAGCTTCCGGATTTGACATTCCGTCGCTCAGAACCAAAAAAAATTAACCGTCACGCAGGCCAGCGAATTGCATGGAGAACTTAGAGACCGCTCCCCCCACGCATCCCATTTATCGCCCAAACGTTTCTCTGCTCGTTCTCATTATTCTTTGCAGCGGAGTCTTTTTTTTAAACTTGGGTGGTACTCATTTGTGGGATCGCGACGAACCACGTAACGCGGGCTGTGCTCAAGAAATGCTCGAACGTGGGGATTGGGTGGTACCTATTTTCAACGGTCAACTGCGCCATCAAAAACCTGTTTTTTTGTATTGGTTGATCATCTCCGCTTATTCCGTTTTTGGAGTCAACGAGTTTTCGGCACGTTTTTGGTCGGCGGTGTTAGGAACGGGAACCGTGATCCTCACCAGTCTAATTGGATCGCGTTTGTTTGACCGAGAAACGGGATTTTGGGCTGGATTAATTTTGGCTACGACATTGATGTTTACGGTGGCATCACGAGCAGCGACTCCCGATGCGGTTTTGATTTTTTTCTTTACGGCCGCGATCACGGCTTACGTTTATTTTATGTACGACGCCAACGGTCGCTTAAGTGACGCTTCCGTCTTTCCGCGCGACGGCATTTTTGTTTTTATATTTTATGGCCTCTTGGGACTTGCCGTCCTGGCCAAGGGGTTAGCGGGTTTTATCTTGCCCATGGCCGTGATCGGCATGTACATGTTGCTCGAGCGTCTGCCCAGTTGGGATGCGTCACGTTATTCTCAGTTGCGTTTGATTTCCCGCATCGCAATTCGCATCTTGCGATTTGCACATCCGCTTCATTTTCTAAAAACGCTGTTTTCCATGCGACCCTTGATCGGGGCCTTGATTGTCATCGCTTGTGCGGCCCCTTGGTTTATTGCCGTCGGTATACGAACCGAAGGTGATTTTTTGCGCCGTTTTTTGTTTGAGGAACATGTCGGGCGGTTTTCAACTGTGTTTGAAAATCACTCGGGCGGTCTGTGGTACTACCCGGTCACGTTGTTAGTCGGTTTTTTTCCGTGGTCTCTTTTTGCGTGGCCGGTGGCCAACGATATCGGTCGCACGCTTAAAACGAACTGGCACGGCCCGATCGTTTTTTTGCTCTGTTGGGTCGCCGTGCAAGTGACCTTGTTTTCGCTGGCTGCAACGAAACTGCCCAGTTACGTTACTCCCTGCTA
>JBGSIY010001049.1:0-3016 GCA_041742275.1 Pirellulaceae bacterium
GACGAAAGAATATCTCCAACAACTTACAGCCGGAACTCTGGCAACTGGGTTCTGTTCGTGAAGAGGCCTTACCAACGCCTGTCACGCGGCGCAGACCTAGGGCGTGAGCAGAACCGAAGAGCAACAAACGAGCATGATCAAGACCGACTTCAATCGTCTAGCCGTTTATGAAAAATTCACCTTTTCGTGCTCGGCATATTCATTTTCGGGACGGTCTCCCGAGATCAAAGCTTGGGTCAAATTGTACAGGTTTACGAATACGCCTTGGGGAGCATCCCAATACTCGGCAATCATGGGTTGAACTCGGATCATGATTAGCCTTGGATCCGATTTACCTTCCGGAAACCAGAGCTTGGCATCCGGGCTCCAGACTTCATCTAATTTGTCGCGATCATCCGTGATCGTGGCGATTCCTGAGACGGACGCATAAGTCTGCTCGCTGGGGTTAGCAAAGCTGACGTTGACCTTGGATTCGCTCGTGATTTCCAACAGCTTGGCTGAGCCTTTGTCCGTAAGGAACCAAAGGCATTTGTCACTTTCAATAATTCGAGTTGACATGGGCCGACTGCGAAGCGAGCCGTCGGATGTCTGCGTTACTAGCATCCCGAAATCGATGTCTTTAATGATTTGAAAAAGCTTGCTCAGTTGCTCGTCGTGTTTCGTCTGGTCTTTCATCACTCTCTCGCTTTAAAACAAGTCAATTATTAAAATAGGGACGACTCGCTAGTCGAACGCATTCTAACTCAGTACTAATTTGCCTCGGACATGGTGACCCTCGCTGACTTCGTGAGCGCGGGCGACTTCGGCAAGTGGAAACGTCTCGAAAATTGTGGGTAGCATTAGTTCGTTTTCCGCGGCTTCTTGAAGCGTAATCAAATCAGCCTGATTCGGTCGAGCCAAAACGATTCGGCATTTCCGCCCAAACCACGAGGTCGCTCGGAATAGAAAACTGGCGGCAGACGGTACAGTTGTGATATAAACACCGCCGGATTTTAAAACTCTACGGCACCTCCTGTATGAGCTTTTGGCGACTGCATCCAGAATGATATCGTATTTGACGTCCTGTTTTGTAAAGTCGTCGACGTTGTAGTCGATGACGCGAACGGCTCCCAGTCCCAACACGAATTCACGATTAGAATGACTGCAAACACCCGTTACCTTACCTCCCAATTTGTTCGCCAACTGCACGGCAAAATGCCCAACACCACCGGATGCACCATTGATTAACACTCGGTGACCGGGCCTGACCTCGGCCAGGTCGCGTAGCGATTGCAGGGCGGTGGTTGCTGCCAGCGGAATGGCTGCCGCCTCAGCATGCGTTAGATTTTTTGGCTTGGCCACCACCACCTTCGAGCCAACGGCAACGTATTCTGCGTATCCGCCACCGTGTCGGTTATCAGAAAAGCTAAATACTTCGTCACCAATTGAGAGTCGCCCATCCCTAACGTCACTTCCAATCGCAACCACTTCTCCGGAAATATCGTAGCCGAGTGTTAACGGAAATTTGGCGGGCAGAATCACTTTCAGTTGACCTTGGCGGATGCGGTAGTCAATGGGATTGATCGACGCCGCACAAACTCGGATGAGTACCTGATCAGGATTCACTTGTGGGACGGGAAGTTGCTCCAATTGAAATACCGATGGCTTGCCATACTTGCTAATCGTCGCTGCCGTCATCATTTCAGGCAAGTCGCTTATTTCAGTCAAGTCGCGCGAGGCGTCGTGAGCCATTTGGTCGATAGAATGCGAGGCTGACGAATTCCCCTGGGCGGCGAGAAACTGATTGTTGTCAATGGACATGGCGTTCCTTGGGGTATGATTTCAAAGCGTTGTTCGCCGCTGAAAATGAGTGGCGTTTTGTGGTATCAACGGTGCAAATGTTGTGCCAACTGAATCGCTTCCAACCATTTGAAATAACTAGGTAGCCTGCGGCAGGCTGACGCCAAAACGGTCGGAGTTGCCATCGACGAGACATCCAATCTGATCGTGATATCAAGTTCGCGTTGAAAAATGGCGACGTTGAAACCGAAAGTTGATGGACGTTGATTGCGACGCAAGCTCTCCGATTTCCCTGGCGTCGATGCGATCACCGACTTGCTCGGAACGCGGCCTTTTAATGCCCATCGAATCGACTCTACGCACGCAATTTTGTTGTACCTAATTTTACTGGTGGCATCGAGCGAATTTGCGATATGTGCCGCCGGGAAGGCGATATCTGTTTGCATTTCGATCGAGAGGTTCCTTGCGTGCGGGGGTTTTCCGCGATCTTAGCCAGGGTTCATTCAGGTTTTGGATTTGTCTAGTCGAAAATCGGACGCTGGGTATGACGCAACAAAGTTTCAGTGATCGGGACTTTCTGGTTCCACTCAACAGCACTGTGTTCCACGTTGTCCATCGATGGCGTTGACCCGTTAAAGAAATTGCCGATGCGGAGAAAGATGTTTTGAGAAGCATCTCAATAATCGGCAGATTGAACATCGAAGCGAATCATCCCTATATCTAAAAACTAATCGCCTGAACCGAGTTCCTCAGAGGTTTCTCGATACAGCACATTGAATCCCACGATCAACAATGCAATTATGAAAAACACGATGCTGAAAGGAAGCCAGAGGATTCCGAGGATCAGAAAAAATACGATTGCGATGACGGAAGGAATTGACCACTTGGCCATTTTCCTAACAGGCTTTGTTTCCTTTTTTCCTGACTTGTCAGACTTGTCAGACTTGTCAGTGAATTCGTTTTCTTGAGTCACGTCTTTGCTCCAGTGCCGTTAACCTATTTTCGATTCAGATCATTGATTCGATACAAGTAGTCTTGTCTCGAATTTCTAATTGGAGATTGCTCTTGCTTTCCGCGAAATACGATCTCTGAGTTGGGTGACGCCTTTTTTTTCGGCACAATGATCGCAGCAGAAGTAAGTGCCGTCGTCCTCCAGCCCGTGGCCCACGATCCGGCAACCACAGTTTTTGCATGTAGGCGCCAGCGCATGAATAGCGCATTCAAAACTATCAAAAAC
>JBGSIY010001050.1:0-7097 GCA_041742275.1 Pirellulaceae bacterium
GGGAGTCACTGAGCCGGCTGTCATGCAAAAAGAGATACCTGATTTTTTGCGTTCACAAGGAGAAATGAGCGGCAGCATTGACTTCCAAATTGCGGAAGGAGACCTGGTGGCAACTCGATGGCATTGGAAATTTAAACCTACGTCCCTACTGTTTCGTCTTTTGGGAGGCCGGGAACAAATTCCGGTCATTAATGTCTTCCGTTTCCGCGATGGCAAAATTGTAGAGATTTGGAACCATCGACATGACATCGATACGGGGCTAGGAAACATTCCGTTTTTCAAGGGTCTGGGAGTGGGGTTGCTCGTCGCGTTGATTATTTGGAGCATTAAATCTGTGATACGACGATTCCGCCGATCGGCTCCCACACCGACTTAGTAATCACCAGTTTGACACCAAGTTGAGAAATTGGAAATTCGCCGCTGCAAAATTCTTGCATTTGAAGAAATCTGAAAAGAGGCTCGAACAGAGATCCGTTGGAAAATGTTGGACGACGTCCATGTTACGACAGGACGAACTGATATCTGGTTGCGAAACTGGGCCGGTGCCAGCTACAATTCAAGAAAATGGCGAAACGAATTTCGCCGCGGAAAGCATTTGTTGTTGACGGTTTTTCCAAGTTCGTTTTCAGCCATTTTATTGGCCGATAGGGACACATGTGCATTAACGACAAGTCTCCGGTTTTATCGTTCGGGGGAGGCATTCGTACGGCGACTCAATGAAGTTCGACTTGCCTGGATGGGGTTCTATATGATGAAAAAAAATGTAATTGTTGCAGCAGTCGCAGGAGTGGTTATCGGAATACTCTTTGGCTTCTTCCTGCGCGGGCAAATTTCTGTCCGCGGGACAATGCAAGGAACCGGCGTAATTCAGAATTTCAACTTTAACCAATTCATCACCAAAGCTGGATCGTCCGAATGGGAAATTGTTGAGGATAAAATCTATGACCGCTTGCCGCCACTAAGCTCCACGGCGAGAGTCGCACGGCGAATTGTAGCCCAATCGACGATGCTTGATGTCGAGCAAAATGATTTTGCAGAACGATTCCAAAACGCAGCTGAGCAATGGATTACTTCCTGCGGCGGAACAATCAAAGGGCAACAGGAGGCAAATCGGGCGACTGCGGAAGCGGCCGCACAGGGAGCGGTCCTCAATTTAATCCGCGCACCGCGCCGCTATTATTCCCTTGACGACGTCCACGGCGTAGCTGATTTTTGGGTCATTGCAAATTCGGGGAAAGTGACCGTGATTATATCGCTTTGGGAAGGCTCTTGACCCGATCGACGAACCCGTAGTAGATGGTCCGAGTATAAAGCAATGGGGGTCGCATGAAGTTGGGCAACTTGCGATGGCGTAATCGGTGTTCAAGTTTACTAGGGCGTGTGTCTTAGCTGATTTAAGGTGGAGAAGGATAGGGAAAGCGCAGGGGTAGTCAACGATATGGGGACCCTGATTTCTTGTAACTTGGGTTATCAGTTGATCCGGAATTCACCACATTTGCGGGCTCAGATTTCGGGTAGATGACACCTTTTAACCGAATGCAATTGGGAACCGGAGACTTTTTTCGACGTTCGCGGCTGGACTTGCGAAGACTCCATTGGCTGGGCAAGGGCACAACCGACACATGGGGAGGGCTTTTGTTTGAATTGCGAACGACTTCACTTTTGCAAAATAAATTGGTTCGAATTACCTAGTTATTGCTGGCAAACAATTGTTGCGAACTGGCCCACATAGCTTCCCTTACACGTCAGGCTGCGAAGGAGAACCGCGGCTTACATTAACGAAGTCCCAGCATTAGTTGCTTTTGTTTGTCTTCGGCTTCGGCGGCGGGGTTGAGTTCTTTGTACAGCAGACTGGGTTGAATGCCAGAGTTGTTTTGGTATTTATCGCTGGAGTATTCTTTATAGTCACCGGCGATTTGATGATAAAAAATCTGGCAGATTTCAACGTTGGGGTAAATTCGAATGGGCTGAACAGCGAACATTTCCAGTGTCCAGTAGCCCGCGAACCCGACATCACCAAACCCGGCAGTGACGTGAACAAAGAGCCCCAACCGGCCGATGGACGACCGGCCTTCAATCATCGGAACAAAATCGTGCGTTTCTGTACGTTCGTTGGTCCGAGCCAGATACAAACGATGGGGTTCGAGGACCAGTCCGGACTCGGGAATGGTTAATTGCCGAGTTCGATTTCGTTTTTTCATGTCCAAAACGACTTCTTCGTAAGTCAAAATCTCGGGGTTGAGCGAGAGGTTGTAGCTATTGGGGTTAATGCGAGCCGGATCAAAGGGTTCAATCTTGATTGATTTACCCAAGTGTCGTTGAATTTCTTCGCCAGAAAGAATCATTTCGGCCACCGCATCGAATGTGGAGGACTGGGGAAAACTAGTGAACGCTGCTGAATTCTCGCGCCCGGGCTGGATGTTGTCAAGTCGCGAGGAAATGGTGAAAATGTTAAGCACGAGTTCCAGGGCCTAGCTGAACCCATTGGGCAAAAAAAAGGCCAAGTTCACTCGCGTTTGCTGGGTAAAAGTTCGGCCAATCGCGGAGTATCAACGTATTAAAAGGCCATTCCTCCGGTAAAATCAATGGGCCATTTACCTGATATAGACGGGGATGGCGTTAGAAGTTCCGGTTGCATCTCACAAATTTGTATCATTTTAGCGGTCTCCAATGAGAGAGTCCCAAGGAAAAAGCGTTAAATGGAATTTAGAGTTTCTCGATTTGGATCTTGGACGTTTACCAGGCTGCTGCTTGTTTTGGTTGGACTCGTGGCCTGCACAGGCCCCACAGCGGCTGTTTGGGGGTTCCAAGCGGCTTGCCCCGTGGTGATTCGCAGCGAGGCTTTCTTGGGTGCACCCTTTGGTGTCGGCATGATCAGTTTTCGAATACCCAAACAAGGTTTCGACATTGCTGATCCCAACATGATCATTCGAACGGGAGCGGTAAGGCTGACAGAAAAACAGGGGCGGATTTTTTACCCGGCTGCTGGGCAACCCGCGGCTGCTCGATTTTTTCGAGGGGTTTTTGGAGACGCTGAGCAACCGACCGACGAAATGATCACCATTTGGTTTTTGTTTACTGGCGACCAGCCGTTGAACCTGGTGGTTTGGGGTTGCGAAGGGGGGGCTTTGCAAATTGTGCCCGAGGCACCTCGGCAACAAAAATTGCAGAGATTGTACAAGCAGTGGTGGCGTCAGTTTCAATTGACAAACAAACAACAATCGGACATTGGCGATTTTCCCGACTTGGTGGGAACCTACTTGGATCAAATGTTAGCCAACCGATTGGGGCAGGAACCACCGAAAGTCCAGAAACCGGGCAGCGACCCGATGCAACAAACGATCGAGTTGCTCACGGACATTGATCCCCTTCGTTCGGATATGATTCGCCAATGGTTTTCCGGGACGGCCGGTTATGAACCCCAAGATCGACCGATGCCACCCAGTCTCCCTTGGCCACCTCAAGTAGTCTTGGACCCGTTGGATGAAATTCCCGTGGAACCCATTGCCATGCATGTTCCTGACGATTGTTTTTATCTGCGATTCGGAACCTGGGACAACCAACTCTGGCTGCAACGATTGGTAGAAGAGCATGGCGGCGATTTAGGACGCATGATTCGACTGCGCGGATTTCGTTCTCGAGTTCAGTCGAAGTTTTTAAATCAATTGGCGTTGGAATCATCGCAGATTGATCAGTGGTTTGGAGGAAACTTGATCGCCGACGTGGCAGTGATTGGGCGAGACACCTATTTTGAAACGGGAGCGTCGGTAGGGGTTTTACTTTATTCCAAAGACCCTGGAGGATTGAACGGTCGCATTATGCAACGTCGTAAGCGATTTGCCGATGACCCCTCGCATAAATGTGAGTTGGTTCAGCTCGAGCTCGGGGGGAAATCCGTTTCGTTCTTATCTTCAAAAGATAATCGATACCGATCATTTTATGTCACGAGTGGCAATGCCCATTTGTTTACGACCAGTCGTTCCATCGCCGAATCTTTTTTGAAATGTGCGACAGAACCCCGTTCGCTGGGTCATTCGGCTGAATTTCGTTACGGCCGAAGATTGTTACCACTGGACCGTGATGACACGGTCTTCGTTTACTTCCCCTCCAAGTTTTTTCAGAAACTTCTAGAACCTCAATATCAGATTGAATTGTATCGCCGCGGGCAATCGATTACTGAAATGCAATTGATTCAGCTGGCACGATTGGCAGCGACCAACGAGGGCTACCCAGATGCTCCGTTGGAATTTCTGATAGGAAACGGTTTTTTGCCGTCGGCGTTTGCCGATCGTCCGGGTGGGAGTCAGATTGAGGTGACCGAGGATGGATGGGTCGATCGCGAGCGAGGAAGGCGGGGTTTTTTCACGCCCATTGCGGATAAGACCTTGGATCGGGTCTCTGCATCGGAATTCGATTGGTTCGCCAAACGCGCCCAATTCTTTCAGGAGCAAGTGCAGCAATTGGATCCCATGTTTTTAGGTTTGAAACGATATCAACGAGATGACAATGTCGAGCGCGTAGTTTTTGACGCGAGGGTGGCACCGTTTGGCCAAGAAAAATACGGTTGGATTACTCGTATGTTCGGGCCCCCCTTGGAATTTGAGGTGACGGGGGACGAAGATGACCTCGTGCGATTACAGCTTTCGATGGCTGGTGGGATGTGGCAACGCAACGTTCCCCAACATCAACTGTTTGCAGCCATTCAAGGTGACGTCAATCCAACGATTGATTTGCGGCCCGCCACGTTCTTCGATGCCTGGAAGACACTCAAGCAGGTCCCGGGGTATTTGGGGGGATGGCCAAGTCCTGGGACGTTGGATTGGATTCCTCGGCTGGGTGGAATGCCAGATCAAGAAGGTTACACTTATTCGCGATTGCTGGATTTATGGCGGTTGAAATTCGACGATTTTTCTGTTCTCGCTTTTGATCGCGAACGACTCGAAAGCTTGAAAACCAAATTGAAAGTGACCCCCAGCGAACGGCCGGCTCAAGTTCGTTTGAAGGTAGGTGATTTGTCCCGTTCCGATTTGGATGGATGGGCCAATGTCTTAAATTATCGACGGGCCTGGGAGGCGTCGATCGCCAACACTCAGCTATTAAATGTGATTGTCGATCAGTTTGGCATCAGCCCCGAGAACGCCCGGGGCATTGCCGAGTCGCTGCTGGATGTCCAATTGGTTTGTTCCTTGGGGGGCGAGTATCAGTTGCTGGATTTGCCCGGTCGCGCCATTTGGGTTTCCACGGGTTGGCCGGATTTTGCGGCGCCCCAAGTTCCTCAAGATTATCGTGCCCCTGTTTTGAGTTGGTTTCGAGGTTTGGAATTAGAAATCAGCCAACGAGGTTCCCAGTTTGCCGTGCATGGCATGTTGGATATCGAGCGTTCCAAAAGCACGGGTGGCGTCCTGCCTTCATTTGACTTGTTCAAAGGCTTCCAAAACCTGTTGCCCGGTAGCGGCGACAAAGGCAAACAGGATAAAAAATAAGTGCGAGCGATGTGAGGAATTTATTCCCCGATGGAACCATTTTGTTAGCCTCGCCGGCTGTCAGCGGGGTTTTGGCAGATTTGCAAAAAAACGACACGACCCGAGCCCCCAAACCAAAAAAATCGTCTGTGATACCAAGATAAAAACGAGTATTGCGAATGCTAAAAAAGAGGATTCGCCTGTTCCCACGCCGTGGAATCCGGGGCTTTCGGTTGACGCGAATCCCAATTGGCCTTCTGTTTTGTTATAGTTAGCCCAGATTCTGTTGTTGATGTCATCACTCAGGGTTTGATCATACTCGCAATATTTGGAACAAAAAAATGTCATCGATTTCGCCCGTTTTTTCGAAGTTCCGTTGGCGTTGTCTCGTGTTGGTGTGTCTGGTCTTTCCAGGACCCGTAGCCTTGTCCGTACAGGACGTTGAAAAAAATTCCAAGCACATCACGGACGGGGAATGGTATGGCGTGTTGGATGTCCAAATAACGCAACTGCGATTGTCCATGTTTTTCGAGGTCGACGAGCAGGGGGCGTTGAAGGGACATGCCAACAGTTTGGATCAAGATCGAGCCCGCATGGATTTTGATTCGGTTACGTTGAAAGATAAAAGCGTTGAGTTTGGTAGCAAACGCTTGATGTTTCAGTTTAGGGGTGAACTCAACGCCGAAGGCACCGAATTGGTGGGTACCTTTACTCAAGGTGGACGTCCGTTTCCACTTCGTCTCCAAAAAGTCGAATCGACACCCACACGAGAATTGGTCGAGCTTTGGAGCGGGCAATTAGTCGCCGGGCCCCAAAAGTTTGATTTTGTAATCCGAATTTTCGAGGAAGGCCCCGACAAAATCAGATTCGCGGCACTGGATAGCCTGAGTGAGGGGATGAATGGATTGACGATCAAACTAACAGAAACAGAAGATGAGTTTGATTTCGATTTGAAATTGACTCAAGCTCGCTACGAGGGGACCGTCGCGAACGATCGGCAACGAATAGAGGGAGAATGGATTCAGGCGGGCCAAAAATTCCCGTTGGTTTTTGAACGCCGCAATCTGAGTGATGTCACCTCCTTAAAACCACGACGCCCGCAGACCCCGGTTCCACCCTACCCCTATCGAATTAGTGAACTGACGATCGATGTCAATGCTGAGGTAACGATATCGGGAACGCTCACTCTACCCGAGGGGCCCGGCCCGTTTCCGGTCGTGGTGCTGGTTAGTGGATCGGGTGCCCAAGATCGTGACGAGACCATTTTTGAACATAAACCCTTTGCGATTTGGGCCGATACGCTGACTCGCCGTGGAATCGGAGTCTTCCGCTATGACGAACGTGGGGTCGGGAAGTCGACCGGTGATTTCAGTCAGGCAACATCGGAACATTTTGCTAGCGATGTGAGTGCGATTCTGGATCATTTAAAAACTCATGCGGGCATTGACGGAAAAAAGATGGGAATCATCGGTCATAGCGAAGGCGGATTGATCGCGCCGATGGTCGCCGTTTCACGCGATGATTTGTTCGCTATCGTCTTGTTAGCCGGGCCAGCCGTTACCGGGGCGGAAATCGTCAAGAACCAAAGTCGGGTTATTGCGAAAGTTGGAGGCGCTCCCACGGAATTGATTGAAC
>JBGSIY010001051.1:0-4893 GCA_041742275.1 Pirellulaceae bacterium
TCTACCCCGACAGCGAAAATGCGGTTCAGGACGCCATTGAGGCGGGGATCAAAGATGCGACGCCAGTGGAAGTGGTGGACGACGCAGGGGTCGTTCATCGTATGTGGGGAGCTACCGACATGCGAGCCATCTCGGAAGGGACACGGTTAATGGGCCCTCATCCCATTTTTATCGCTGATGGGCACCATCGATATGAGACGGCACTCAACTACCGCCGAGCACTGATACAAGAGCATGGTCCCTTGCCCGATGATCACGCTGCAAATTATGTCCTGATGTGCTGTGTCAGCATGTCTGATCAAGGCATGATTGTTCTGCCGACGCATCGACTGTTTCGAGGTGTTCCAGCCTTGGATTCGGCTGAATTGGCGAGCCGATTGGGGGAATCTTTTGATTGCGAAGTCATAGCTGAGGGAACGGAGGCCGCGCCCCAAGTCTGGGAGCAGGTTGAATTTGAGGATCGCCAATCCACATTGGGGTTGTTCACGGCAAAAGACAAAAAATGGACCTTGGCCCGTTTGACTGACGCCGGAGCCCAGCGCATGGCCAGTCTCTCCGACCACAGCGAAGACTGGAACAGCTTGGGCGTTTCTCTCTTGCATAACCTAATTATCGAAAACCTTTTGGGAATGCATGATCTTCCCTCGCCACTCTACGTCCGCAAGATGGAAGAAGTCGTAAGCAGCCTGAACACAGGAGATGCAGCGGGACGCGATTCCACTGGTCAGCAGGGAACGGGGGAACCATTTCAATTTGCCGCGATTGTAATGCCAGCATCGGTTAGTGATGTCGAAGCGATTAGTCTGAATAGGGAGAGAATGCCGGCCAAAAGTACTTTCTTCTACCCCAAGATGCTCAGCGGTTTAGTTTTTAATCCCCTGAAGTGATCCGATTGTCTTAACGAGTTTCGTTTCACAAGCAACGCCAGCTGGAGCGGGGTTACCAAGTCGTTGTTTCATGAAACAACTGATAGCCCTTTGTAATGCCTCTTTGCCAGTTCCACGTGAAACCGCCTATTTTACGAGGTCTTCCTGGTTTAAAGGTGCTTTTGGCGGGACAAAGATACTTTTGGTAGGAAATGCCTTCATCCGCTCTTCAGTCAATGTCCGGAAATAAGTTTCTGCAAATTTTAGAAACGGGATGTTGTGACAAGGCTGTTCCTTGGGGTTTGTACTGAAAGAACTTCTGGATTTACCCAGATAGGGGTTAGACCTATTAGGTGAATTACCCCGAAAGGCGTTAGTAGCTATTAGCCGGTGGTTGGCCGCAGCGACACCACCGGAGGGGTTTTGCCAGCGCCATTGCACCCTGAAGGGGTCCCAGCGACGTTCTTGTTTCGCCCTGCTCACCGCTTTTTCGCGGCACTGAAAAAAGAATACAAAATCGATCCGCTGATCTCGCTGGGCTGGTTGGGTTCCCGGACGAACTCAAACATGCCTTTTGAGTCAGAACAGCGAGCGTGCTTCATACAACAAAAATCCCCAGTTCCATGTGGAACGGACATTTGCTGACGGAAAATAGTCGGCCATTGACTACGCCTCAGCAATTGTTTGCGGCTGATAATTGGACCTTCCGCGTAAAAACGAACCTACTCGGAAGGTCGAGGTTCTCGCGGCAACGACAAACCTTCCATCCCCCGAATCAACCCCGAATTCCCACTGACCCTGTTCCTCAAGGCCGCGGCAATACGGCCGTGGTAACACGGTTTTCGTTCAGGCCGGACGCTAAACGCGCAATCGTATCAAATGCCATCGTTCCACAAAATTGAACTTTCGTGAAACGCCAAGTCTTGGTATCTAAATGCCTCGGCGATTTTGCCGAATTGATATTTGTTAAACCTCAACAATTGCTAGCAGCCCGTGACCCAGACCATTTGCATTGCGAACCAGAAAGGTGGCGTCGGCAAAACGACGACTGCGATCAATCTGGCCGCGGCGTTGGCCATGGCGGGTCACACAACCTTATTGGTCGACCTTGACCCGCAATGCAATGCCACCAGCGGCCTTGGCCGCCGGCCCGTTGAGGAGCATCCGTTGTTGGGGCATGAAACGATTCGGAGCCAAGTCCAAACGACGGCGGCTGAGGGCCTATTTCTGTTGCCCGGCAGTCGCCGCTTTCGCGATGTCGACATGCTAGCAAATGTTGACTCGATGCAAGCTCAACATGTTGTCGAGCATCTGACCCATGGGACCCGGATCTTTGACTATGTGGTGTTGGACTCGCCGCCGTCGCTAGGTCGTTTAACTCAAACGGCTTTGGCCTCAGCCGACGAAGTTCTCATGCCCATTCAATGTGAGTACTTCGCCATGGAAGGACTCACGCAAATGATCGAAGTGATTCGAGACATCATGCGGCGTGGGGACCGCAAGTTGAGTTTTGGTGGCATCCTGTTGACGATGTACGATTCCGACCTAGAGCTTACGCATGAAGTGGATGATCAGGTTCGGGAATTTTGTGGAGAAATTGTATTTCAGACCACCATTCCGCGGGACGTGCATGTGAGCGAAGCCCCCAGTCATGGGTGTGCCGTTCTGGATTACGCGCCGCGGTCACGTGGTACACGTGCTTATATTGAACTTTGTATGGAGATCCTGGACCGTGAATAAGAAGAAACGATTGGGCCGTGGCTTGGAAGCCCTGTTGAATGCAACTGACAATCATAATGACCCAAGTGATGAGTCCCGTGACTCGCTGGACGAAGCGTTTGTGGCGGACTATTCCGTTTCTTCGCCTCTGGATTTAATTCCCAAGCCTCCTCACAGCGTTACTCTTCCAAGTGTTCAGCCCAACCCATCTTCGGCCCCTGCTCAACCAGGCGAGTTGGATTTATTACGCTTGAACGTCAACGAGATCGACGAGAACCCCTTTCAACCGCGACGTGAGTTCAGCGAATCGGAGCTGGCCTCGTTGGCCGAAAGTTTGAAAGACCACGATATCCTTCAACCCATTTTAGTTCGGCGTGTCGACAATCGTTATCAGTTGATCTCGGGTGAGCGTCGTTTGCGCGCAGCGATCATGGCGGGATGGACGACAATTCCGGCCCGACTCCGAGAAGCTGATGATCGCTTGGTGGCCGAGTTGGCTATCGTTGAGAATTTACAACGGAAGGATTTGAATGCGATTGAAAAAGGTCTGTCGTTCCGGCGCTACCTCGACGAACATAATTGCACCCAAGAGGACTTGGCCAAGCGATTGAAGATTGATCGATCGACCATCGCCAACCTAATGCGGTTACTCGAGTTGCCGCGTTTGGTCCAAGAAGACATTCAAAAAGGTGACCTGTCGATGGGGCATGCTCGGGCACTCTTGCCGCTGGGCGAAGCTCCCCTACAAATCGAATTTGCCAGTCACATCAAGCGCGAGGGATTGAGCGTTCGCGAAACCGAACGCATTGTATCGGAAAGGATTCAAGCTGAAGAAACCGATGTCGTAACATTTAAGATGCCAACGGCCGCGCGAACCAAAAATCATCATGTGGAGTCCTTGCAGAAACAATTGCGGTTGGAACTCGGCACCAAAGTGGCCATCCGCTCGTCGAAATCGGGAAAGGGTTCGATTGTGATCCATTTTGCCAATAACGAGGAGTTCGAGCGGTTGTATCGCTCGTTAACCACCTCCCCGGAGTCCCTGGCAAATCTGGGATAAACGGCCCGTTTTGTGGCATTCCAGGAAATACTTTTTCCCCTTTTCCCGGATTGCGGGAATTCGCAAAGGCGGCTAAAGTAAGACTCTGTTCGGGGCGTAGCGCAGTCTGGCTAGCGCACCTGGTTTGGGACCAGGGGGTCGGGGGTTCGAATCCCTCCGCCCCGACTTTTTTCGACAGTTTCAACTCAGGCTGAATAAAGACGCGGTTCTCAAGAAGCTGTGTTGAATGTGCCGAATTTCGAAGTTAGTGAGTCTACTCGCGGAGCCGTTGATTTGGGCCGATAAATTGGGCCTGGAATTGCTTTCGCTGCAGGGAAATCTTGCTGGTAAAATCGGTGAGACGATACACGCCGAGAGTAAAGCTCCGGCGAGTAATGCTCCAACGAGTAATGCAGTGGTGTTTCGAAATGGCTCGAAAATTTTGATCGTTCGGTCTGAACATTTCCCCGTGAGACTGATTTAATTATCAAATGCATAGCTTGGCCTGAATTTCCTTTCAAAATTCAGGTCAATTTGTTTTTGGTGACCGCACGGGCAATATATAAAATTCCGCGAGTCCTTCTGTGCAAATGGAAGGTGCTCTAAACCGAAGATGCTGCAAGCGGGTTCGCTTGGATCGAATCCTTCCTCGATGTTTAGTCGAGTTCTAGGGCAAGGCTGCCCAAAAATCGTCATTTAATTTAGGTTGCCACCTTACAATTAACGTTTCCTCGAACACCAGGATTAGTGGACACCAAATGGAGTACGCGTTGTATTTCGAGGATATCCAAATAGGCGCCGAATGGAAGAGTCCAGGTCGAACGGTCACAGAAACGGACGTCGTGAATTTCGCGAGTCATACTGGCGATTTTAATCCGCTGCATGTCGACGCCGAGTTTGCCGCCAAGACCATCTACCGCAAAAACATCGCCCATGGATTGTTGGGGATCAGCTGGGCCGCTGGTCTTGGAAGCAATCACCCGCGGGTCAATACTATTGCATTTTCAGCGGTTCGGGATTGGGAATTTTTTAGGCCGGTTTTTGTTGGAGATACAGTGCACCTGATCACCACCGTATTGGATAAGGCCCCCAACGGAAGGCGAGCCGGCAAAGTCGCTTGGCTACTGAAATTGTGGAACCAGAAGAACGAGTTGGTTCAGCAAGGCGTTTTTGAAACCATCGTGGCGACTGGCAAAAACGGACGCGGCGGAAATGGGAACGACCCTCTTCAACAATCGCCAGTAGATCCTGGGTAACGATTCACGCCCC
>JBGSIY010001052.1:0-3048 GCA_041742275.1 Pirellulaceae bacterium
GTGACAACGACCGTCCAAACATTCCGCCAGGTAACCGCGCCCCGTCATGCTCAATCGATGTTTCGCAAATACTCGATACCCAAAATCCAATAATGTTCTGACCACGGGCCAACGCGTTAGCGCCACGACGGGGCCCCACCCAAGGGCGGTATAAGCCTGCCGAAAAACCTCAACCCCTTCAATCCAATTCCCGTCTGGCAAACGCCCATGAATTCGCGCCATCAAATCATCCCAGGTCTTCCCCCACTGCTCGGCATTAAAATTGTCGTCACTAATATCGAAAAACGAAATCCGATGTGAGTGGTCCCTGCGACGCATCCAATCCACCTCGCGACGACACAATGGGCAATCGCCATCATAAAATATTTGTACTTGCCAACGATTCACGAAATGTCCTCGACTCGCTAGTTTCTCGTAAACTACTTAACTCGTGCCTGTTGAGGCTCAAATGCAAAACGAGGGCCGGTCGCTCCCAGCACAACGTTTTATCATAGGTCCGCTTAACCCCCTTTGACTCTCGAGCGCAACAGCTGGGCACCCCTTTTTAAGCAGATTTTTTTGAAAATTCCCGCAAATTTGTGTTGCTGTCGGCTTAAAACGACAGTTTGACTCTCAACAAACCGTTGCGAAAGCTCGTTCAAAACAGTCATTTTCGGGCGAATCTGAAATTTCAATCTTTTAGGGAAATTCTTGTGCGTAATTTACTCTTTTTAACTATTTTGATCTCTGCCTCCGCTTCATTTTGCCAACCTCCTCTCTTGAACGCGGCCTTCCAAGAACCCAATAGCGGGGCCGACACCGACAAGATTTCAAACCGATCGGTTTCTAGTTGGACTCAATGGCGAGGCCCCGATCGAACCGGGATTGTTACTGATGCCCGCCTGGCTCAATTGAGTTCGCTTGAAGGCCTGGACCAACGCTGGCACGTGGATCTCGCCGAAAGTTATTCCGGTCCGATCATCGCCGAAGGCAAAGTTTTTGTGACGGAAACCAAAGACAAAAAAACCGAAGTCGTCCGCGCACTCGATGTTGCAACCGGCAAAGAAATTTGGGCTGTCGAATGGCCCGGCTCCATGTCCGTCCCCTTTTTCGCTAAATCCAATGGAGACTGGATCCGAGCCACTCCCATTTACGACGAAGGGCGTTTGTTTGTCCCCGGCATGCTCGATGTTCTGGTCTGCTTGGACGCTAAAGACGGCAAGGAAATCTGGCGAGTCGATTTTGCCCAAGCCCTTAATTCCGAACGCCCCGCGTTTGGAAATGTTCCCTCTCCCTTGATCGACGGAGAATTTCTTTATACACAATCCGGCAACGCTCTCGTCAAATTAAACAAGAAAACCGGGGAAATCGTTTGGAATTCCCTGCCTCAGGCTCAAGATATGATGTCCGGCGGAGCTTTCAGCAGCCCCGTCCTGGCCACCATCGCCGGCGCACGGCAACTCGTGGTGCAAACGCGTCTGGAGTTAGCCGGTGTCGATCCGGAAAACGGCAATGTCCTCTGGAAACAAGAAGTCCCGACCTTTCGCGGCATGAATATCTTAACCCCAGTGGTGGTCGGTGATCGTGTGTTCACCAGCACATACCAAGGCGGCAGCTTCTATTTCGAAATCAGCCAGACTTCCGGTAACTGGCAAGTCAAAGAACTATGGAAGAACCGACAACAGGCCTACATGTCATCTCCCGTCATCATTGACAACCATGTCTATATGCACTTGCGTAACCAACGTGTCACTTGCATTAATCTCGAAACCGGGAAAGACGTATGGGTCTCCGAAGGATTTGGGAAATACTGGAGCATGATCGCTGCCGGGAATCGCATCTTGGCTCTGGACGAAACGGGCAAACTTTATCTGCTGAACGCCAACGCTGAAAAATTCGAAATCCTCGACCAACGCGAAGTCTCCAAACAATCGACTTGGGCCCATCTCGGGCTCTGCAACGATCAAATCTTCGTGCGAGAACTCAAAGGACTGTCTGTTTTTCAATTCCCCACGCAAAAATAAAGTTCTGTCGCGAGCGATTTCGAAATTGGGAGTTCGTTACCGAGATTCCGATTGTCGACTACCCCCTCACTCCCCTGCGGCAAGCGGACCTGGATCCGCTTCGCCGCAGAGGTCGTGAATACCGCACCCCGATTCCACCCCGAGTGATTTCAATTTCTTCCGGCTGGCTAGAATCTATTAAACCCTCGCCCCATGAATGGCACCGTCTCAATCAAACCGATCGCACGTCGGATTCAGTGAAGGTGCGTAAGCTGGCATATGCTCTGTCGTCGAATTACGAGCCCCTATCAGCGAACAAGGGTGAATGAGACAAGAAATTCTTTGCCTTACCTCGCTCTTGCACCCGTGAGAAATTCGCCCCGAGCGTGTATCATGGAGATAAGAGGAGTAGGCAGGGTGATCACCCCCGTTTCCAGGCTCCCATTTTCGCCGTTTGGAAAAAACTCAAAAAACGGTTCCATCAACGATAATTCGGATTCAATAAAATCAGCATGAGCCTTGCTTCTTTTTTTCAGCCCGGTCGACTTGCCCTCTCTTATGAACTCTTCCCCCCGAAGACGCCCAAGGGAGAGGAGCTAATGTACGACAACATTGTCGAGTTGATGAACTTTTCTCCCGACTTTATCACCTGTACCTACGGGGCGGGTGGTTCTACTCGCTCCAAAACCCTAGAGATCGTCAGCGAAGTCAAGAAACGATTTCGCGTTCCGGTCGCATCCCATTTGACGCTCGTCGGTAGTACGGCCGACGAACTGAAGTCCTATTTACATCAAGCCCGAGAGGTGGGTGTCGATTATATCGTCGCCCTCCGTGGCGATCCCCCAGCTGGCCAAACAGAATTCACGCAAACCCGCGGCGGTTTTCGTTATGCGAACGAACTTGTTGAATTGATCCATAGTGACTTCAACAATTTCGGGGTCTTGGTGGCAGGTTATCCCGAGACACATCGCGAAGCCGTGAATGCACAGACCGATCTGGAAAACTTAAAACGCAAGGTCGACGCGGGGGCCGATGTCGTCGTGACGCAACTCTTCTTCGACAATAC
>JBGSIY010001053.1:0-3307 GCA_041742275.1 Pirellulaceae bacterium
TGGGGCCCCAACGCTCTGCCGGGATACGACTTCGAGGACATCAACCATATGATTAAAAACGGTTGGCGATATACCACTTATCGCGATCCTAAATTGCAAACCGAAGTCGCTCTTACCCCCCAAGCCGCCATCGCTGGGAAAACGGGACTCAGCCTCACCGCCTCAATGTCTCTTTCCCCGGAAGCCTTGGTCCAAGCCTCCCCATTAATCATTGAATCGGCTCCCGTCCGCGTTCAAGCCGCTCAACTAATCCTGATTCACGGGTGGGCCAAGATCGATGCACCCCTGACCGGGACCTTCGACGGACTGATGATTTACGATTCAATTGGCGGACGCGAAATGGCCTATCGCGTCAATCATGCAGGGGGCTGGCAAGAATTCAAACTCTATCGCGCCGCAGGCGAATCGTCGGACCTACGCATCACATTTGAACTAACTGGTTGCGGTTCCGTGGCCATTGACGAAGTGACCGTTCGCACCGTGGATCTGAACCTCGATGTTGGATCTCCCCCCGCCATGTCCGACTCGCCCGCAGCGACAACTGGTCAGAATCCCGCCGAATCGATCAAGAAATAATTGTCCCTGACGCCAATATCGTCACCTCAGTGTAATTGCCTATTTCTTAAACCCGGCTCGCAAGCAAAATCGGGTTGACGAGAAAGCACTTGAGACACACGGAACCCATTACGAAAAAAGGGGCTGCGTTACAAAAAAACAAACCGATCCACTGCGGCACTTCCGCAATGGCTCGGTTTTTAATTTTTCCATCGGTAACGTCGCGCCGTTTGTCACTGCGAACAAAGTCACCAGCCGACGGCCAAACTTTTTTGAACAACCGTGGAAACGACGGTTTCAAAATGGAACTCAAAGAACAAATGCTTTGAGTTTATTTTTTTGCGTAAGTTACTTTTGCGGGGGAAACAGTCCCCAATGATACGCCGCTGACTTTGGCAAAACGCTCTTTCGTCCCGTCTTCTAAATAGCGATAGCCCACGCGTGTTGGCTTATTGGTTTTCGGGCAGATCACCATCAACTTGGAGGAATCGATTGGCATCTCTTTATGCAATCGGCCCCCTTGAGGGTTCTTTTGGCTGGGGCGCACATGCTTGTAAACTTTGTTGACCCCTTCCACCAGGACGCGGTTGGTCCCGTGAAATACGGATACGACTTTCCCTTGAACACCGGCATCGCGGCCGCGTAGAACTTTAACAGTGTCGCCTTTGTGAATTTTCATGGCTTTTTTCTAGTGGTTTCTTTATCTTGTCCGAATCGCAAATCTTCTAAAAACAAGGTGATTTTGTCAAGGCACAATCGTAAAAACCACCATTTTTACGCATCTTCACCCGGGCATTTCCCCCAGATTCCTGCAAAAAAGGCTTTTTATCCGATCTCCCAACAGCACTTCGACCCTCGACCGCTCCGAACAAAATCATCTCATCCGCTTTCAGGTGCAATAGACCAGGCCCCCGTCGGGCAAACTCCCATGCTAACTCCTGGGGACCAGCCAGCATTGCCACTGCCGAAAGAACCCAGGTCAAAAACCGAGTCGACCAGAACGAAAAATGCGACACCCCGCCCGTGGCCAAGGGGTCGCAAATTTCACTTGTCTAACTTCAGACAGTAAATGCCGATCTGGCACTCGGAAATCAACGTTTGATCCTCTAGGTGAGTCGCCATCAGACCTTTCCCCTGCCCGCCAATGCGACTCAATTCATGTTCATCGGGACACCCTTCTAAACCCTCATCGGGCAACAACAATCCATGCACATGGTACTGAATATGGGTGCCGGATCCAGCCGATAACGGCGAACGATAAAACAACCGCTCTAATTGTTTCGCACGTGGATTCCCTGTTTGATTCCGATAGACGAGACCACACGTCGCGACGTAGGGTGATATCGTTGGCATGGCCGGCAGCTGGGAAGTAAAAAACGTTGGGAAATTTTCGGGCATCAGGAGCAGAGGAATATCCGATTTCCCATCGTTCAACATTGCCGCAGCGCCTCTTTCCGGGGAACGAGAAAGTCGTTTTTCTACTAACCTCTCCACTTTGAAAAAGCCTGCCATCCCCAGCAGATCGCAATCAATATTCATTGCTTGATCGAGTAGTTGCACAATACGATTGAGAAAAACTCCTTCTCGTAATCGAATGTGCAGCCACAGATTGGGAGCCCCCGACCAACCGAAAAAGAAAGGGGACCAAATAGACTGGGAGCTAACAACCTCTTGCGTCGACGGGCGCTGGTGAAAGTAACGCGAACCGACCAACACCACTTCTCCTAAATCACCGTTGGCCGCACCAGGATCAGCCAAACCACTTCCGGCACCCACGCCAAACTCCATCTTAATCGGAGCGTTTTTTCCCAGTTGTTGCAATTCATCCGCTTGGCAGCGGCAGGCCAAGACACTGTCGACCGAACCGCTGACGGTGAGTTGACTCGGAGTTTCGTGAAATCTCCGGCAGACGATGGAGCGAAAGGGGGATGCTGGTTTTTTTAATTCATGCCCGGTTGAACTGTCGCGGAGCTCAAACGCTTTTAAATGCTGCGGTAGTTCGGAATCGGAAGCGACTCCGATCGCAAACGCCTCAACACAATCAGCAATCGCCCCGCTACAAACGGCAAAACCTCCTTCGAATGAACTGATGACAGGCGTGTTTTTTCCGCGATGCTCGCGAATCACGCGACCGGCCTGAAAATAGCAATTCGGAGTAAACTCGAGCGACGCAAATGGCTCACGTGATTCACCATCAACACCCAACGCCACAAAAATCAAATCCGGCTTTCGATTCTGGATAACCTCACGCAGTTCAGAGTGAAGAATGTCGATATAGTCCGCTGCGTCGGAAAAAGGCGGGATGGGTATATTGACCGTCGTGCCCAGTCCTGATTTTCTCGCACTGGGATCACGCAACCTTGTACGGCCAATCTCTTCCACAAAACCACTGCCTGGATGTACATTGTCTTGATGAATCGAAACAAAAGTAACGTCGGGGTCATCATAAAACGTTTTCTGAATGTGTTTCCCATGATGGGCATCCAAATCGATCACCAGCACCTTGGCGGACATTCCCTTTTTCAAGCGACGCTCTTGAGCATAACGCACACCAACGGCAATATTGTTGAAGATGCAAATTTGATTTTCGGCCAAATGACCCGGTGGCCGGTTGATGCAAATGGCGACCTGCTCCAAGGTCTTCTCTGAAAAGTCCACCGCTGTCTTTAAACAACCGGCCGAACGCATCGCGGCGCCCCATGAACCAGGCCGAACCTCCACCTCTATATTTCTTTCTGAGCGCGCGTGGGCA
>JBGSIY010001054.1:0-4535 GCA_041742275.1 Pirellulaceae bacterium
GGCCGGCAATTGGCGGAACGGGGCGCACAAGATATTCACATTGAATCAGACTCCTATTTGCGTTGATGGAAATCATAATTTAGACAGCGGGGATTGCGAAACGAATGTTACATGCAACGATTATGGCCGGGGGGGCCGGCACTCGATTTTGGCCAGCCAGCCGTCGGCTTTTACCCAAACAACTCTTGAATCTGGTAGGCGAACGCAGCATGCTGCAGGCGACGGTCGATCGACTCGACGGCCTCTGCCCACCCGAAAATGTTTTGGTCGTTTCCAATGAGGTTTTGCTAAGCCAAATCGCTGCGCAGGTTCCGGAATTGGCTGTCGGTTCCGTGATAGGCGAACCGGCCAAACGAGACACGGCACCCTGTATTGGGTTGGCTGCGATATTAACATTAGCGCGGGACCCGGACGCGACGATGGTGGTGATGCCAGCCGATCACGTGATTGGTCCCGTCGAAAAATTTCAAGCGGCGTTGCGTTTTGCCGCGGATCTCGTCGACGAAGATTATGATCGGATTGTGACCTTTGGAATTCGTCCAACTTATCCCGCCGAGGTTTTTGGTTATATCCAACGCGAAACGGCCATTCCCACAACGGGAGAATCGCCAACATTCAAAGTTAAACGTTTTTGTGAGAAACCGAACGCTGTCCAAGCTCAAGCGTTTTTGAATGACGGAGGCTTTTATTGGAATGCGGGTATTTTTGTCTGGAAAGCCAAAACCATACTTCAGGCCTTAAAGAAATTCGAACCGGAAATGTTCGAACATTTGAATACGATTGCAGCCGCAATTGGTAAAGATCATTTTGCTGAAACATTTCGGAATGAATTTTGTAAGATCAAAGGGAAATCGATCGACTTCGCCGTGATGGAGCGTTATGAAAACGTGGTGGTGATTGAGGCCGAATTTGATTGGGATGACGTTGGCAGTTGGACGTCGTTAGAACGATTGAACCCCTCCGATTCCTCCGGAAATACGATTCTGGCTCGGCATCTAGGAATTCGCACGCACAATTCGATTGTGGTTGGTAACACTGGGCATCTCATCGCGACCATTGGCGTCGATGATTTGGTAATCGTGCAAACCGCAGAAGCCACGTTGGTTGCCAAGAAATCCGATGAAGCGGCGGTGAAGCAGATTGTCGAGATGATCGAAGAAAATCAGTGGTCGCAATATTTGTAATTTTTAACTCGAGATTGAGGCGAGTGACACTAGGCCACGCAACGGAGTGAAACTCGTCAGAGTTTCTCTGCTCAAGATGAACCTAAAGAATTCCAGTTCGGAATGGTGAGAACACATCTACCGTTCGCCGTTTAATTCGCGGTGTTTGTTTCCCATCAATATTCAAAGCAGATCAATTCGGCTCCATTTTACGATTTCAAATCGCAGATTGAGTTTCCTATGAAAAGTTTGCCCAGCAACACATCGACTAGCCAAAAATTAGGTTCTCTGAATCTGTGGCAACGGTTTTTAAAGGGGATTCATGATTACGGCCGCGTATTTGTGAAAATGTCGATTTTGTTTGTCGCCTTCCTAGGTTTTAAAAGTGCCAAGGCTCAGGAGGCGTTGGGGCAAGAAAAAGATTCTCAGGAGCCAATCGGTTATTTGAACTGGAAGGTGCCCACCTGGGGAGGACAACAATATTGGACCGATGTGCACTTTCGGATGGGCTGGCACATTCAGCGGAACGCCGCGACGGGACACTTTCGATTGTTAGACGAAAAAAACACCCGACATGCTTGGGGGAATCAGGCACATTGCCAACAGGTATTGCAGCAGATTGTGCAAGAGGGGCGGGTTCCGAAAGTTTCTGGCAGGGTGATCGTTGTGCTCCATGGGTTGATTCGAACCCGAAACTCAATGAGCTCGCTGGCGGATTTTTTGCAGCGAGAGACCGATGCTACCGTAATTAATTTTGAATATGCGAGCACGCGAGAAACAATCGCTGACAGCGCGGGTGCTTTGGCTGAGTTGCTAAAGGGGTTGGGAGACCAAGTCACGCGAGTGGACTTTGTGGGGCATAGCATGGGGAACATTGTTGTACGTCATTATCTGAGGGATTTGGAAAGGGAAGAGAATCAGTCTACCCCGCCGACGTTTGGCAGAATGGTCATGTTGGGCCCGCCGAATCAAGGTTCTCGAATGGCGCGATTGCTTAATCACAGCTTGCTATTCAATGCCGTAACAGGACAAGCGGGAATTCAATTAGGGAAGGCTTGGCCTCATTTGGAAAAATCACTAACGACGCCACCATTCGAATTTGCCATCATTTCAGGAGGGGCAGAAAACGATCGTCTGATTGATAATTGGTTACTGTCCGGTCCCAATGATTTTACGGTGAGTGCCAAGGAAACCTTTTTGGCAGGGGCGACTGACTCGTCAATGATGCCATTGCTGCATGGTACGATGATGAAGCATCCGGAGGTTCACCAACAGGTCCATTCCTTCTTGGAGCACGGTTATCTGGTGTCTGCTGATCGGAAGCAACCGCTTACTGCCGCTGATTTGAAACAAGTGAAGGCGAAGAATTGAGCAGTTTACCTTATTCGGGCCGATTGATTGGCATTGATTTTGGAACGGCTCGGATAGGGCTGGCCATTACGGATATTGGCCAGACGATTGCGAGTCCTTACGAAATTTATCAGCCCAAAAACGAAACGCTGGACGGGAAATATTTTTGCGAACTGGTAAAGCAAGAACGCGTTCAAGGATTTGTCGTGGGTTTGCCTGTTCATTTGAGTGGGCGATCGAGTCAGATCAGCGAGCGAGCGAGAGAGTTTGCAGCTTGGTTGACACGTGTCACGGGCGTGCCTCACGCGTTGTTTGACGAACGTTTCACTTCGTCATTTGCAGACGAAATCATTCGAGAGGCCGGTTTGAAGCGGACCCAACGCAAACAACTGCTTGACAAAATCGCCGCCCAAATTCTGTTAACGCATTACCTAGAATCGCGGCTAACAGCGGACCCAGACCCGCGGGCCTTGGATGATAATCCCGAACCAATAGAGTGAGCCGACGTCCTATTGGGCGCCGACCTTGAGTTCATCGAGTTCTTTGAGTAAGCGAGCGCGACGGCGTTCAAAGTCCGTGATTCTGGACTGGATCTGCTCGACCTCTTTTTTCGATTTCTCAGAGGCTTCGGAAAGTTCTTGGAGACGTTCCTCCAAAATACGTTGGGAGTTTTTGACTTCCTCGATTTTTGCTTCTTCCTGAATCAAGTTTTGGTTGAATTGGTTCAGCGATTCGGGCAGCGGTGCGAGGTCTTTGGCGATGGAATCGAGTTCCGACTGAATCAATTCAATTCGCCGGGCGTTGATGATGGCGGGCGCAAGTTGTCCCGACTTCAATCGTTCGATGGCTGGCAACACAACGGACATCGGCAGGGCGAGAGATGAGACGCGACCGGAGCGAGAAATGTTGATCCCGATTAATTTTCCATCGAGATCCAGAACGGGACTGCCACATTCGTTGCCTTGGAGGAACGAATCGTGTTGGAAGGCCAGCGAGAAGCCTTGGCGTCGTTTGCTGAGTTTGCTGCCCATGCGATCCTGTTGGCTGCGATCTTGGTCAAATTTGTTACGTGGAGCCAAAACGAGCTGAAACGTTTTTTCTTGGCCTTGTCGCAAGACAACCAATTCGACTTCATCGCCAGCGGAATAGTTTTGCATTTGAGTGATCAATTCCTCTCGTGTCGCCACCGATTTGCCGTCAATTTTGATAATGATATCGTTGATGAACAAATCAGAAACGTCGGCTGGAGAATCGGCGACCACGGAGAGGATTCGTATGTCTTTGGAGTCGTTATCCATGGTGATACCAATGAAAGCGCCGCCGCCGGAGATTTTTCGTTCCAAGACGCTGACGATACCAATCGCGATCGGATTTTTGTCAGGAGAGACGCTGGCCAACCAGTTGCCAAGAGTGGGTTCGGCGAAATCACTCAAACTCAAGGGGTTCAAGTTATTCGCTTCAATTTTCAGAAGAGCCAACCCCGTTTCTTGGTCCACGCCAAAGACAGTCGCACTGCGATTGGTTCCATCGGGGAGTCGACATTGAATCGGCGTCTTGAGTTCATCGGCGACTGTCAAGATAAATCCGTCGGCGCCGATCACGGTGCCAATCGACAATTGTTCTTTATCTGAGTAAACCCGCACGGTCGAGGAGGACGCACTGGCAATCACGGGTTTCATCAAATCAACGATCTCGGGGCTCAATCGAGAATGCTGACGAGCACTTCGCATCCGACTGGCAAACTCATTGATGGCGTTTAGATCGACACCAAGAATCGTGTTGTCCGTCTCTTGGGAGGCTGGGGGTGAATCGGTGTCAGCGGCTCCGGACGAAGCAGTTGTCGATGAAGGATCCGATTTTTGAGGCGTTTCATCTTGAACAGGAAACGGACTGAAGCTAACGCCGAACGATTGGCCGGGGTATTGCAGGAGGCAAATTCCGGAGGCCAGAATCACTAGCAAAGCCCGTCGGCCTGCGAACTTCCAGGAGATGCGAGGGTTGCGAGATTGAACCATGGATAAC
>JBGSIY010001055.1:0-2579 GCA_041742275.1 Pirellulaceae bacterium
AGATAAACGAAAGAAGTCGGCGAATAGCCATAATTCGTTTTAAAGTATCGTCGAGAAAATTGGGAATCATCGGTCTTTCGTTCATACGCGATAGGACCGTTCCGACCAACAAAGGACGTTTTGTCGGATGATCCGGAAGGACTGGCGCACTCCGTAAATGCGGCAAGGTTTAGCAACGGATTGGGAAACAAAAAAAGGCCCGTTGGGGGCCTTGGAAATTAAAGGAGATTAGAGTGGGCGATTAAACATCGATAATTCTCCGACATCGCACCAATGGTGATGCTCGGAGTTACTGATAATTCGTAGCGATTTTATCGATTTTGGCGGCCAGGATAAAATCGTTCTCGCTCAAGCCGCCGATAGCATGAGTCCAAATTTCAATCCAAACGTTGCGATAGGATTCCAAATGCAGATCGGGATGATGACCGTCTTCCTCGGCGACTTCTCCCACCGCATTGAAGAATTTCAAAGCGGTCAAAAAGTCTGACACTCGCCAATCCTTGCGTATGCGTTGACCATCATGGGTTAATTCCCATCCAGGGAGTTCGGCCAATTGACTTTTGGAGAAAGACAGAGGGCAGGGATCAACGCCCCCTTCACATGGCTTGCATTTTTGTTGAGCCAAAACACTGGTGGTTTTAATTTCCATAATGGATCGATTCTAATAGGTAGGTATGAAACGAAACTCGCAATTGACGCGAGCAAACGATACGCATCGCCTCGCTACTTATTTTTCGAGCGATTGCCAGTCGACGCGCGGCGAATCAGCCCATAGATTTTCCAAACTATAGAATTTCCGGGTGTCATCATCGAATAGATGAATGACCACCGTTCCATAATCGAGAACAATCCAGGAAGAACGTTCGACGGCGTGATCACTGTAACGCTTGTCGTTCATTTCTTTTTCCAAGCAACGCTGAATCTCGTCACTAATCGCATTAAGTTGTCGTTGGCTGGAGCCCGTGGCAATCACGAAATAATCAAAAATGGAAGTGATGCCTGTCATGTCTAGCATCACAATATCTTGACCATTATTATCACGAGCCGTTCGAGCGGCCGCTAAAGCCAATTCGAGACTTCGGGCCGCGTTTTCTTTGCTAACGTTTTGAGGAGGTTTCACTCCTCCTGCATCATTCAAGGTCACTGGTTTTTGTTCCTAATAAAGAAGGTTCCTTGGCCTGGCATACGGATGGGTCAAATTGAGTCATGGTTTAATGCCGTGCTTCCAAATTTTTCCCCTATCGATATCCCGCTGTCATTTTCAATTTTTATTCTTACAAACCCGATTGGTAGGTTCCCGATGGGTTGGTCCCCTATTCGCAAATTATTGGGGTGTTCCCACTGAAATTTCCAAACGGCAACAAAATCTTCAATCGAAATTGTGAGCTGCGACCACACCGGACCACCCAAGTTTATTGGCAGTCCAGGGGGTTGATTGTAGCTTGGACGGCAAAGGGGTGAGTGGGGTTCAGAGCCAAGTCGCTAAAATTGGAGCAATTCCACTCCCCTTTGACTAGCGTCATTATGCCACAAAACCCAATAATTTAGGACCACGTCCAGAAAATATCTGGGAACAATGGTTTTGACTGTTAACCCGTAGGGCAGATTTACCTAAAATTTGGACAATGGGTCCCTAATGCGGACTCATTTCATCCCAATGTCATCCACCAGATTTTGTAGACCTATGAGTTTGCCGAGCCAAGGCCCTGTATCGGGGCCGCCTCAACTACCGAACATGCAGGACCGTCGCTTGCTGGATCTCGTGAGTGATCTGGTCTGGGGATTGAGTTTAGACGGCAAACGCATGACGTACATGAACCAAGCGGCCGAATCAGTTTATGGCGTCGAAAAAGCGCGGCTGGATGAGCATGACTCGCTGTGGTTGGGCGTGATTCACCCCGATGATCGTCCGCTGGTTGTGGAAGGCCTGGCTCAAATTAATTCAAAGCAGGCGTTTGAAACTGAGTTCCGGGTGCTGAAGGGAGACGGAACGCAATGCTGGCTGAATGCCCGTTTTTGCATTCTTCAGGACAACCTAGGCGACCCGCAGTCCATTGGCGTGTTGGCCAAAGATATCACGTCACGAGTTCGCGCCGAAGAGAATCTCGACGAAGCTCGCGCTATTTATGAATCGCTCGTGCAAAGTATCCCAATTCGAGTCTTCCGTAAAAATAAACAAGGTCGTGTGGTTTTTTGCAATCAGAATTATTGCAAGTCGATCGGCAAGACTCTAGAGGAATTGATCGGCAAAACAGACGAAGATCTGTTTGAACCCGAACTGGCCTTGCTTTACAAAGCCGATGATCAACGGGTGCTCGATTCGGGAGAACCCTTGCATAAAATAGAAGAACACCCCGGCCCCGATGGTGAAGTCTCCTACGTCGAAGTTATCAAAGTGCCCGTCAAGGATGCCCGAGGTAACCGAATTGGAATCCAAGGTGTCTTTTGGGATGTCACCGAGAGAATCGTTTCCCAAAAGGCACTTGAGTCGGCCAAAAACGTTGCCGAATTTGCGAGTCGAGCCAAAAGTGATTTTTTGGCCAGTGTGAGCCATGAGATTCGCACGCCCATGAATGGCA
>JBGSIY010001056.1:0-6586 GCA_041742275.1 Pirellulaceae bacterium
TAGCGCCTAGCGGCTTAAAGCTTGCGGTCAGCCGAGGTACGACCGTAGAAATCTGGGATCTTGCTCAGCGCCAGATGGTGCAGGAACTCAAGGCTGGTAACCAAGTCGTGGGCAAGTATACGCCTGACGAAAAATACCTGATAACGGCGGAACATCACAATCGAGTGAAAGTCTGGGATCTAAAATCTGGCCAAGTGATAGGAGAGGTTCACGGCGAAATGGGGTCATTAATTGGACTTGATGTCTCGTCGGACGGACAATGGGTGGTTGCGTGTAGTGAGGGAGCGACGAAAGCCTGGCGGTTGGTAATTGAAAAAAACAAAGCCCAGTTTGCCTTGATGCACAAACTGCGTGGAGGGATGAGCGTTGATATTTCAAGTGATGACCGGTGGGTCGCGACGGGAGGCTTTCGGGGGGCAGCTCAATTGTACGAGCTAGAGACCGGTCGGATGTCATCAACGATACAGGTCGGAGAGCAAAATGGATTTGTGAACGCGGTTCGGTTCGCGCCAGATAATCGCACATTGGTCACAGCGGGACTTACTCAACGGGGACCGGAGGGCAAGGGAGTGATTCAATTTCACTCAATCGAATGACGCCAACTCGATCAAGATCTGTCACGACTCATTCATGCTCGCTGAAGTAGTCCAACGAATTTTGCGCCACGCATCAAAATGCGACTCGAATCAACTTCACACCTTAGGAACTGACGAGGCGCGCAGTTCGATGCCGTTTCACCGTCCACAACCCACTGAAAGGGACTTGTATTCAGCAAGTCCACTGCGAAAACGGGGAAATGACCAATGCCAAAAATAGAGCCCCGGTGTGAGTCTACCCGCCGCCTCCACTTAATCGGTCACCGCAAGGTGACCTCAAGCAAACTGACCCGCTGGCTCACCCCAGCGGGTCTTTGCATTTCTATGCGGAAATACGTGGTTGTTTCCCGTCGCCGGACTTCGATCTTCTCCTAGTGGCGGGACGCGATCGATACCCGCCGCCAACCAAAAAGGCTCAAATCGGGGCCAAAAGCTCAAAACCACGGGACGCCCCCCAAACACGTCTCGTACTTAGAAACCCTGCAAAACGTGGCATTTTCGCGATTTCACTCGACCGAGAGGTTTTGGCGAAAATGCCAAGTGGCAGTGGGATTAAAAAACCTGACCCATGCGTCCCGAGCCAGTATCGGCCCCCGGACCAGCTGGGGGCGGCAAAAGTCTCGATTCGCCAAATCAGCAACTTCATGACACTCTGAAGACTCTTCGCTACTGTGTGGCCAATTGTGTCAAAAAATCGGTCGATACTGCCCAATCTGCAAAACTTGGTTCATATGACAAATAGGCGTTCGATTTAGGCCACCTCGGCCCGTCGTTGCCGGAAAACAATGAATGGCAGACTATCATGAAGTGCTTGAAAAGCCTGCTAACAAAAAACGACGGGGAGCTCCGTCCTGGAAATAGGTGAGCGATCGAAGTAGATTCGAGCGATCCATGTCGGCCGAAAGTCTAATAACTACACGAACACCAAAGGAAAACACTTAAGAAAACCAACACAATCCCAGCCGTCGTGTTCCTTTGTGTGGTGGGGTTCATCGACGCTGCCTCTGCGCAAACGGCGGACAAGAAACCAAATATCCTTTATTTCCACGTTGATAACACCTCGGTCGGTGATTGGGGCTGTTATGGTGGCGCCTATCCGCTGGGTGCGAAGACACCAAACTTGGATCGCTTTGCGGCTGAAGGTCTGAAGCTGACCAACTATAACGTTGAGTCGCAATGCACGCCAAGTCGTGCGGCCTTGATGACTGGCCGGTATTCGGTTCGCACAGGTTGCACCACTGCGTTGCCTGGTGCGGGCTTGGTGGCGTGGGAAGTGACCATCGCGGATAAGTTGAAGGAGCTTGGCTATAACAGTGCCTGCTACGGTAAATGGCACATGGGCGAGGACGTCGGCCGGTTGCCCACGGATAAGGGATTCAACTATTGGTATGGCCTCGCTGGCACTTGGGACGTAGCCGCGTGGCCTGATGACCCGTGGTTCAAAAAGGAAAAATTTGAGCCCGAGCATATGTTGGAGTCCAAAGCCAAAGGGGACTTGCGGCACATGAAGGTCTTGGACAAAGAGGTCCGGCGAAACATTGATCTCGAATTCCTGGATAAGGCCGGGCGCTGGATGGAGGACTCGAAGGCCAAGGACAAACCCTTCTTCATCTATTTCAACCACTCCAATATTCACTTCCCAGTGCTGCCTCGGAAAGAATATGAGCACTCGTCGAACGGCGGGGCCGTCGGGGACTGTGTCCAGATGATCGACGGTGACTTCAAGGTCTTGCTGGACAAACTCGATGCTCTGGGGTTGCGTGAAAACACCATCGTGATCTTCGCGGGCGATAATGGGCGGGACACCTCGTTCCATGGGCCCGGCAATCGCGGCGCCTCCGGCAACTGGCGGGGAGGATATTTTTCAACCTCGGAGGGCAATAACAGGACCGCCGGTATCATTCGTTTGCCTGGTAAAATACAGCCGCGCACGTCGGATGAGATGATGCACATCACCGACTGGTTCCCCACCTTGATGCACCTGGTCGGCCACCCGGAGAAGGTCCCGACGGATCGGGTGCTCGACGGCGTGGATCAATCTGCTTTCATCACGGGCAATCAGGAACATTCAAACCGAGATTCCTTCATGATGTTCTTTGACACCCAGTTGGTCGGCATGCGTTTCAAGAACTTTAAGGTCTTGACCCACAAGGTTGAGGATGGCGCGTCGCCCATCCAGAAACTTGCGATCCCCAATATCTTTAATCTGGCCGTCAACCCGGATGAAGACACTGCTTACAACTATGATGAGCCGTCGTCATGGGTGCTTTACAAAGTGTTCATGCCCGCAGCCAGAAAACTGTAGGAATCCCTGCAGAAAGACAGCGTGCCTTTCGGTGCCCCGCTGGATTTCAACCCCTACAAAAAGTAACAACGGCGATCGCAGCAAACTCGGCGACTCAGTCCTACGGTGCGCGATGGACACCATTGTCCTTTTCAGTCAGTTGGGGAAAGAAAAAAATGGAAGCAAACAAAGTGCGCTTCGTTTTTGCGCGGTTGATGATTGCTTCCGCAGTGACTTCAACTTCACGGCAAGAGGCGTTGTTAGAAGTCGATCTTTGCCCGAAGGCCGAATAGAAGAGACGAGTCTGCCCGTTCGCGGAACGGATCAATGACCTGAAGATCCGGCGTTATCTGACACCAAGGGGTCGCCTGCACGTTGTAGTACAGTTCGACGCCGTTTTCGTTCTGTAACGGAAATAGGTTCGGAGCGAGACTTTTCAGGGGATCGCTCACACCAACGTAAAAATAACCGACACCGAAAGTGTCCGCTTTCCGTTCTGCAAACGGGCTGGTTCCACTAATGCCGGCACTGGCAAACCAATTGATTGGGCTTGGGTTGTTGTCCGCAATTCCGAGATTACCGAATACGCCCCATTTCCGCTGCGGGTCATCCTGTGAAACGTAGACTGCCTGATCAAAATTATACGCCAAACACCACGAACCGGTTTTGGGAGTAGTCAGGATCACCAACCCCTCAATTGGGTCGAGGTAAGCAGAGGGAGTAAGGTCTGTGTAAGTTCCGCTGCTGTAGGTTCCCGAAACGCCTTGGTGTCCGGGCAGGCCAAAGAAACTAGTCTGCAGATTCAACTGAGCGAAGACCGTTGCCCCGTTGTCAAAGAACGTATCAAACCCGCTCACAGTCGGTGTGTTGTTCGTGTCGAACACGGCCGCAGTGAACAGGGGCTCCATGTTCTCGAGGTAGGCAAAGCCGGCTCCGAATGTCGAATAAGGCACTGTGCGGGAATAAATGGGATTGAACATCAACGCGGTGTTTTGGAAACCGTTAAGCATGCCCGCACCCGTGATTGGTTGTTTGAAATCGTCCAGCGTGTTGATCTTCCCTGCGTAGACCACCGATTGCTCTGACAAGAACTGTGTAAATTTCACTCCGGTCAAAGCGGTGATCGATCCGTTCGGCTGAGGCACCGCCAACATGAGGTTGACCGGCATCAGGGCACCAGTGAGCGAATTGGCCGACTCACCGTATCGGGTTTCCCCATGCAAAGTGATAAACAACCCCTTCGAGAGTCCGGCTTTTTCGCCGTCCACGTTCAGGAAGTAGTCGTTGCGTCCACCGTAGCGAAACGCTTGTTCAAGTCCACCGCTGGTTACACCCTGATGGTACTGAGTATTGCTAACATCAAGTGTGATTCCGTTTCCCGCATGCGCAGATCGGGTGCCGAACCAATCACCCGTTAACTTCGGTCGTTCGTACCATGGCCCACCAAACAGCGATGACTGGGTTTGCGTCAGAGAATTAGGTTCGGTGATCTCTGAACTACCCGTGGGCTCAGTTTCGGTCACAAACGGAGACTGAGTCATTGGAATTGAGAGATTGGTCGACTGTTGGGCCTGCGCCGATACAGCGACAATGTAGACCGCGACTGCTTGCAGAATGCAGGCGGCGGAATTTGCATATCGAGAAAAGGACAGCATCGAACAGGCTTCCTGATTAGTTCAAGCAGCCCCACCAGAAACGAATTAAGCGGGTTTTCGGGTTTTATCGAATGCCAGTTCGGATGGGCATTATTGGCTGTGACGGATATGCATACAACATCGAGAAATGCGGGCCGGTTATAATGATTAAGTAAACTTCGATGACCGTTGCTAGCACGAGTTGCCAATACTCAGCATGCGTCCATGGTCAACATTTGGGGAACGACTGAGTCCCCTCCCAAACACCCTCCACCAGGTGGCAGTGGGATAAAAAACCTGACCCATGCGTCCCGCGGGAGCATTGTCCCTCGCCAGCACTGCAGGTATTAGGGTCGGTGACGACGGGGCGGCGTCGCTCGTTGAAAAGAGAGCCAGAAGAACGCCAGGCCATGTGCTGCGGGAATAATTCGGAACGTGCATTCAATCCGCCGCGATCAATGTTCGCCGTTGCTCTTCCCAAAAGACCGGAATGCCCTTCCGGCAGTGCTGCAGACTGATGTCGGCAAAGGCTTGTCCTGCGAGGAACGACTCCACAAGATCCGGCGCAAGCGAGGTTAGTTGCAACATTCGCCCGACGTAGCTGCGGTC
Source organism: Pirellulaceae bacterium (assembly GCA_041742275.1). Classification (GTDB taxonomy): domain Bacteria; phylum Planctomycetota; class Planctomycetia; order Pirellulales; family Pirellulaceae; genus BJ22. The sequence continues at coordinate 5,124 of JBGSIY010001056.1, forward strand.
GACGCCTTGCTCTTTGGCGATGTCCTCGAGGCCTTCGAATTGCCCCGGTTCCAGTTGCTCCTGCCATGCGTTCGCTTTGGCCAGGGCAGTCAGCAGAGCGATGTTCGGGACCGCAGCATCAAGGGAATCCGATTCTGACTCAGTGCAATCAGCCAAGATCATCTGCCGGCCATTGCGGCGATAGAACGTGTACTGAACTCTTCGCGCGTTGCAGCGGAGTAAACGATTCAGTTTAACTGATCCGCCTCGGTTCGAGTAAGGATGTTCCTCGGTCCGCGGATTTTTCATCGAAAATACCGCTTCGAACGATGTGAAGAGCTCATCACCCTGGACCAACTCGCACGAACAGGTTCCGCTCGCGGAATCAATTGAGTCTTTTCCAATCTTCCGAGGGGTTTTCCGAAGCGGAAATTTGTTTATGCTCTGTAGATTCGGGTTTGACGGCATTCCTCTTGTTCGCAGAACGCCGGAAGAATTAATCATGCTCTTGGGAATTACCAAATCATGCTCATTGCCGTAAGACGCTGCATTCTCGCGTTGCTTCCACACGATGGTTTGGGACCGCTCATAATGCTGCACTTGTCGGTGTGCGTTCTTTGGTGGTTCACATGCCCCGTTGCATGGGGACAAGATTCTGCGATCGAGACGGCGAGCAACGCAGAGAGTGCTGCAACTGAGAAGTCGAATGACCGGCAGGGAGCGAAGACTGACCCGCCGATCATGCTGGAGGACGTGCCGAATCGCGCGGAAACGACAACCGCCGAGTTAGCTACATTGTTGCCCCGCGAAAGTTCCCGTCGGACTCTTGAGCGGGTTAGCGGAGAAACGGAACTCGCACTCGAAGAGGTCAAGTCACATTTGGCCAAGACCCGGCAATTGCTGGCCGGCCGTCCCAACGTGCGTTCAATGCAAAAGTCTTCGGCCGAACTCAGCGAGATGCTGAAGCACTTGCGGACACTAGAAAAGGAGCTGGACGACGAACTGGACGAATTCGGTATCGCACTCGGGCGAATCGACAATATCGCAGCAATTTGGACGACAACGGACAAACTGGCCAACACCGAAGAGGAAGTCGATGCAACGTTGTCAACACGTGTTGCGTCTATAATCGGCGAAATTGATCAGACTCGTACGGCAGTCGTCGATCGTCGCAATGAGCTACTGACGGTGCGCGATAAATTGGTGAATCCGAGCGTCGCGCTCAGCGAAAAAATCGAACAGTTGCAATGGACCGTGGAAGCGAGGCTGGCGGGAGTTTTTCGTGCCGAGCACCCACCGCTATGGAGCCGGCAAGTCCGAGAGTCATTCCGGCAGGAGTGGCAAAACATCGGACCTCAGCTATTGACGAAGCAGTTTGAAGCGAGTGCCCAAGTCTCAAGGAAGGCCACGCAGACGCTTGGCTTCCAGCTTGTGCTGGTTTTGGCCTTTGGCCTGACTCTTCGTTGGCTGCGCGAAAGAACCCG
>JBGSIY010001057.1:0-5528 GCA_041742275.1 Pirellulaceae bacterium
AATCTGCAAAAAATGGCTGGTCTTTTTACGATCTCGCAATTGAACCAAAAATTGGTCCAGCATCACCTCACATAGGCTGTAACTCGCACCATGTCGACGCGCCAGAACACGCATGGGGCAATCACTGTACCCCGAAAGCGCCGCCTGGACGATGGGAAAACCAATCGATACGTTTCCCAGTTGGAGATGAGGCAATTCAAATTTTGCGTTTACCAAGTCAATCACAGCTATCTTTAAAAAAATGTTCACAACGGCCAATTCCCCGTGGGGGCTCTCCAAACACCGTCCTCGATTATACTCTGCAGGGGAATTATGCTCACGGGGCCTCAGTGACTGCTGAAAAATGCCCATCCCGGCATTTACCGGCACGGCCCCACTGCCTGAATTGCCGTTCAAAATCTTGTCGCAAATGGTTATCCTACAGGCCTGGAGTCAGCTGGTTGCGTACAGTGAATCCAGCAAGTCGTAACAGGTAGGTTTACCCAGGTGGTACAAACAGAGTATGCTCGACAACCTCGTATCCTATTGGCCGTTGTGGGTTATCGTGGCGATGGTCGTGGCCGCCTTGGTCCTCGCGCGACTCTACAGTCGCCCCCGGCGATTACCCTATCAAAAACGGTCGAAAATCATGACTCAATCGGAGTTGAAGTTTTTTCGTGTGTTACAGAAGGCGGTGCAGGACGACTTTTTGATTTTCACCATGGTACGCATTGCCGACTTGATGGTCGTGGAGCAAGGAGCCGCGAATCGACGCACTTGGTTGAATAAAATCTTGGCCAAGCACGTGGATTTTGTCCTGTGTGACCCGGGGACTTTGGAGGCCAAAGCGGCCATTGAATTGGATGATCGATCGCATGACCGGCCGGATCGCCAAGAACGCGATGCCTTCGTCGAGCACGCTTTTGAGTCCGCGGGTATGGCCCTGTTGCGAATTAAAACGGCTCCGGCCTACGATACAAGAGAACTTCGCAGACTCATTGACGCGATTGTTTGATTTTTCGAGAAAGCTAACTTTAACGTGTCTCACTCCAACAAATCACGCGCCTGTGTTGCGGCCATCGCCCGCCAAAACGATCAGTTTCTATTCATCCAACGCAGTGCGCATGTCCGTTCCCCGTTGCATTTCTGCTTTCCCGGTGGCGGGATTGAACATGGCGAAACGGAGAGGGAAGCTGTTGTTCGGGAAATGAAAGAGGAAATGGGCGTTCTGGTTGTCCCCCAAAAAAAGATTTGGACCAACACCACTCCGAGTGGTTTCGTAGTCGCGTGGTGGACCGTTCAGTTCGACCCCGATTGTGAAATTAATCACTCTGCCGAGGAAGTCGCAAGCTGGGGGTGGTTCACGCTACCGCAAATGCTTAAGCTTCACCCTTTGCTCCCGACGAATGTCGATTTTTTACAAGCGGTGCAGCGACGTGATATCGTCTTGGAGTGAAACCGTGGCACATTGTGAAAACTAAAAATACGTCCCAACGTAGCTACCGCGTTTGGTTTGTCGGCGCCGAAGAAATTACAGGCCTTTGCTGGGATTTTAAGCCCAGCCAGATCAACGTTCCGATTTTGTATTCGTCTGTCAGTACCCCGAAATGGAGGCGAGTAAGGCGACTCAGGAACGTCTCTGGCACTCCTTCCGGGTGCAATGTCGGTGGGAACAACGTTCCGGTGGTGTCGCTGCGCTTAACTGCCGGCCAATAGCTGCCAACCCCTATCGGGGTAAATGGAAACGTTCTTTCAGAGTAAATCGAGACGTTCAGACAGAACCATTTCTGAGGAGCAGTCTCGTTGCGAACTCCAGTCTTTTAAATTGCCAGAAACTGAGTTGCGGATAATAACTAACCGCAGACGCCCACCCTAATCCTTCGTAGCGTCCCGCGCACTCATGCTCCCCTCCGAGTTTACCTCGGGGGAAGCCAGGATTTTTCACTAACGATATTTCTAAAGATCGGAAGGGTTTCGGCAGGACAGAGACCTGCGTTTAACGGCGGCGGCTCTGATTGAAGGGAGTTGGGTCGAACGGATCGACGGAACGATTTTCCGGTCCCAGTGGGTTGAGCTGCGGAATCGAGGGAGATAAAGTCGACCGTTGCCCTGGATCGATGAGTGAATCTATTTTGGGAATCGTTGCCAACACGGGGGCTCCATTGCCCTTCTCTACGGGACCCCGGGCCCCACCTGAGTCTTGTGAGGTGAACTTCTCTTTTGAATTGCCGGCGGAGGCAGTCTGTTGGCCACCCAAGCGTTGGGGCACTTTGGCTGCTTCTGTTGGTCCCGACATCAATTCAACCCATTCCGACAACAACTGATAATCCAACGTGTTTTTTTCAATCGCGGCCTTTTCTTGCGGACCGTGTCGGGTGATCGCATACTGCACCAAAGGGCGTGTTCCGTCGGCAGTGGCACCAACATACCGCATCGCTTGGTATATATTCTGTTGACTCATTCGCTTGGGGACCGACTTTCCTCGCCCTGCATCAAATAGGGGCATGATGGGCTGATATTGGTGATGGCAACCCGCGGCCTGACAGTTGCGAATCAATATGGGCTCAATCAATTTCTTGAAGCTTTGTTTACCGAAGTCCGGCACATGGGCTAGGGCTAGTTCTAATTCGGGAACGGTCAGAGTGGTCAATGAAACTGCAGGAGGGCTTTGGTCCAGAGGGCTCGTGGCATCTATCTCATAGCTCACGGTTTCGATCCCACCATTGGTTGCGTTCGGAATCGGGGGCAGTTCGCTGGGATGCCGTTCGGAACCACTAGGTAACAGAGGGGCTAAACGATGGGTGTTGGGTGACCATGAAGCCGATTGAGGACTCGGCAGTTCATGAGAATCGACACTCCGGGTGCTGGGTGCGAATTCTGTGTTGGCAGAAGCTAACCGATTTTGAGGCGAGTGAGTTTCGGTAACTCGCAAAGTGTCGAGCAATCGATAATGTTGCAAGAGTTGAGATGCCGTCAAATCCATCAACTGCAAACGCGAGAGTTGCCGTTCGGCCAACGCCAATTGTTTGAAGCGGATACACCAGCGATAAAGGCCTTCGTGGCCACTGACATCATCGTCAGCTAACGTTTTTTGAAAGTGATCGAACGCCTCGTCGTAATTGGCACAAATCGTGGCAACATCGTCTGTTGCGATGACCAACTTGCTGCCATTGGCCAACTCCACAGTCGTCTTCTCATGCCCCAAGTGCACAACGCCCGACAGGACGTTCCCATTTTTGAGGATCAATAAGTCGATCGGGGCCTGACGCATTGTCCCCTGTGCAGAACAGAACGAGTTCCCCCAGCAGCCAATCAAAAAGAATGCTGTCGCCAACCAAGCGCATAATGGGATACCTGGGGTTTTCATTTCGCAAGGAGATTAGGAATCCCATCGCAACCTGTCAACGCGAATCGTCCGCTTAGCTAAACATTTTTTCTGTGTTCGTTCATGGCCTGTATCAAACATGCTAGCGTTCCGGACGCGATTCATCACAATCGACAGGGCAAGCTCGGTCCTGAATCCCGATGGGCATGTCCGGATGGCCGTTCGGCTTCTCGCTATTGCTTACAAAAATGCAGCCAGGAGCCCGTACATGCCGGCGGCTAGAATCGCCGTGGCGGGTACGGTAATAACCCAAGCGGCCATGATGCGCAGCAAAACAGATCGTTTGACGAGTTCTTTTTTGGCGACTTTTTTAAATGCTTTTCGCTCTTTCTTTGGCAATCTTTCGTTGGGCCCCAGTTCCTTGTGCCGCGCTTTCATTTTGGCGTACATGGCCTGTTTTTCTTTGACCGGTGCCGCTTCGAATTTTTTCATGAGGGCTTCCAGTTCCTCCAGTTCATGCCCCGAGTGGCCAGCCCGAACCAGCGCTTCCATCTTGGCATAGTTGGCCTTCAATAACTCACGCAAAAACCCCACCCCAATAACCGCGCCAATAGTTACATGAGTTGTCGAAATGGGCATGCCGAATTGTGCGGCCAAGATCACGGTCAAGGCAGAGGCCATCGCAATTGAAAAGGCACGCATTCGATCGAGTTCCGTAATCTCTCGGCCGACAATCCGAATCAATCTGGCGCCAAACAATGCCAGACCAGCGGCCAGACCGAGGGCCCCTAAGATTAAGATCCACAATGGAGTCCCGGCTCTGGAGGTCACCGCTCCGTTGAGCAAGGCCTCATAGATGGCAGCCAAGGGGCCCACGGCATTGGCCACATCATTAGCTCCATGAGCAAAACTCAGCAGGGCAGCTGCAAAAATCAAAGGCCATGTAAACAGCTCGTTGACGCCCTCTTTCGAATTCTTTTGGCGTAACGCGTGACGCATCAGCGGTGGACCCACAAACTGTCGAACTAAAATCGCTGCCAGGAGTCCAGAAATCGCAGCCCACTCAAAACTAAACTTAACGATTTGTCCTAACCCCTTCAGCAGCATGTAGGTTGTGAAGGCCCAAGCCATGAGGGCCAATAAAAAGGGAACCATCCGCGCCGCTGCCTGGGTCATTTCCACCTGGTAAGTGATCGTTTTCTTGATTACGTATAAAAAAAATACAGCGATCAAACTGCCCATTAGCGGCGAGACGAGCCAGCTCAAAACAATGGCACCTATCGTCTGCCAATTGACGACCTCCCAACCACCGGCTGCGATACCGGCTCCCATCACGCCCCCTATCAACGAGTGAGTCGTCGATACGGGGGCACCGATCCAAGTCGCCAAATTTAACCAAACGGCGGCCGCCAACAGCGCGGCCAACATCAGCCATGTGAACCGATCGGCTCCCGCAATCAAACTGGGATTGATAATCCCACCTTTGATGGTATCCACCACGTCACCCCCACCGATCGTCGCGCCCAAGGCTTCGAACAACGCGGCAATCATGATGGCTTGTTGCATGCTCACCACGCCCGAGCCGACGGCCGGCCCTAAATTATTGGCCACATCGTTTGCGCCGATGTTCATGGCCATATAGGTACCCACCGCCGCGGCAACGATCATGAACCACAGGCCCCCTCGGCTTGGGTCCATGCTCCCACTCGCCGAATAAAAAGCAAATAGCCCTGACAGCCCTACAAACAACAATCCCAATACCAGTGGCCACCAGGGGAATGAACTTGGCCTAGCCAATGGATCTACGTTTTTCGAATGAGAATGCATCGTTGCTTTGGGGATTGTGTGCGCAATTGCGCACTCGATATGCCGTGATTTGTGCCCAGTCGTTCATCGACTCCAATCAGCTGAGGATTTTGAGTTTCCAGCCCGGAGTCGTCAACCAGTTGTGTTAAGAAATCTACATTTTATTCCTCGAAGTCCTCGGACCACGCAGAAAATAGTCGTTTTTTGGCGGGAAAGATAACGGTTGGAGATCCCAAAAGCGAATTTCCACGAACAGACTTTCGGACGATAGACCGGCAGCATCACGCGGCTCAGCCCATACCGGTCGCCCAAGATGGGGAAGAAATTTCGCTCTCTACGCTGAGGTTTACTGCAATAAACGCCGGACAGAATCGATCAACAGATCCGCGGCCATGTCAATTTCGGCTTCGGTCGTGTA
>JBGSIY010001058.1:0-3100 GCA_041742275.1 Pirellulaceae bacterium
GATTGGTAACCGCTTGTGCTAAAACCGCAACCAACCCGAGCCGCCAGTCTCGAATCCAAAAGGAACCAACCAGAATCGTCACTAAGGGCGAGAGTTGACCCAATATGTCAACCAGATTCGTCGCCCCGAACCTAAGTTTTCGCTGCTCGATGATCCATTGAGAGTGCATAAAGCCCCTCACGGCTGGAAAGAGTCCCAGCAGCACGAATCCCCATGCGGCGTTTGGGCATGATAGCAGCCACGATAGTGGCCATGCAGACATCGCGATGCCTGCACCGATGAGGCAGCCGCGAACCGAGGAAATCATGTGCACCGCTCCGAGGGCCTCGGGGGAATCCCCATCGGGAGCTTGAACCAAATACTTTCCCAATCCGGCCTCGAAAATCATTTCGAGGGTACCAACAATCATTCCGAAGTACATCGAAATGGCAACATCATCGAGTAGGAGCAGCCTGGCCAGGAACACGTTCCTGACGAACGTAAGGCTCATTACGGCCGCTTGACCTGACACAACCGCAAACAGTTTCTTACGAAAGCCGGACACTCTTGGTGCAGCCAATCAGAAACACATACCAGGTGTTAAGAAAGCAAAGATAATCTTCAGCTCCATTGTTAGGTTTCTAAATTTTTCCTGAAAATGGTTAGGATTCATGATGTCTTCGCGAATGTCACCGCATTATTCGTCCAGTGTGTAGTCCGCTATTGCAGAGTCATCGGCAACCTCATCGGCGCCCCATTCGGCTAGGCAGCCAAGGAGTGATAGCGTCAATGACCATAAGATCGTGATCTGCCCAAAGTATGAGACACTGATAAAGCTAAGTGCATGAATCACCAACGTTGCAACGACACACCACACGGCCACGGATTTACTTCTATCGAACAATACTGCGTCAACCGTTCGAAGGCCGCCGAATAGTGCTACCAAGATTATCGTATTGAAAAACATGAGTGTCACGATTCCTCCTCGAAGGCCTTCGAGGATGTATTGATTAGTTACATCCGCGATCCCCCGGAAATCCATTAGGAACGAGGCGTCTGGAGTCCCTATCCACAGCCATCGGTCATAACCATTGATAAACCTATCGATTAACTGATAGCGATGGAAACCCGTTGAACCTCCCACTACGTCGATTCGGGAAACGAGATGCCAAACCGGCTTATTCATCGTAAAGTGCAAAACGACTAGCAAGGCAAAACTCGCCAACAAAAAAGCGCGAGAGTATCTTCTGAATGGGAAAAAGCAAAGCACTACGACCGCCGCAAGTGTTGCGACTACGGGACCAGACGACGCGCAGAGAAAAATGATACCCAATGCCGCCCCAATCGCCAGTAGTAATAAAATTCGAAATCGTTTGCCAGACGCGAAAGGAATTAACATCAGCGGAATGCAAACAGCCCAAAACGTGCCCGCAAGAATCGGGTGTGCGAAAGCTCCTTGGCATCGCATTCGTCCTTCACGAATCTTCGTAATCTCCGGTACGCCACCGAGGAACGCAAAGAGATTTCTGCCTGTCATCCGTTCGATAATGAATGAAAAAAGTATGGGAAATGCCAAAATGGCAAGACTCCACCCCAAAGATTCAAGATCCGCCCAATCACGAAATACACACCGAAAAAACAGATACATGCCGGCACCGTCAAACATCCAACCGATGCGATTGACCAACGCCTCGGCGGTACCGTGGGAGATCGTATAAAATGTAGTTCCGGACACCAAGAACAAGATCACGAAAATGTCCAGAGCGACCAGCTTAACCGTTTTGTACTCGCTACGCGAAGCGATACGAACCAGTCCCGCCAGAGCCAACAAACGAAGTAAATCGAAATCAGCTCCAAATACCACAACACGCTGGGCGGGAGCGACGAAACATGCCGTCACCAATACCGGAAAAACGGCGTATCTTCTCGGCAAAATGAGAACCAGAAGTCCACAAACCAACAAGACAACAAAGCCGATGGGATGCAGCGTTGTCTGACCGTGAAACTCGGAGGTGCCGAAAGACTTATCCAAGAAAACCCCTCATAAATCCACAATAAATCGCATTTTAGTACACATTATTTTTTGCGGAATATGCCAAAGACTCAGACGCCTTCCTAGACAGAATCGATTCTGAGATGGCAGAAAAAATCTCGATTGCAAGCACACCGTTTGCTATCGACAACTTTTATCGATCAATCAGAAAATAAAAATCGCCGTGACTGCGAATTCGCGATCACGGCGATTTGATCAAATTTTTCACCAAAAATGACTAGGTAGTTTTCTTACGACGAAGACGAACAAGTGCCAATCCACCCAATCCGAGAATCGCCATCGTGGACGGTTCTGGAACAGCAGAATAGCTCAAAGTCGCTGCGAAAAAAGATCCTGGGCGGACCACATTCACGTTCGCCGATGCCTTCGAGAAGAAGTCCACAAATCCATCGCCAACAATTCCTGCCAGGATGGCCTTAGGAATCGTGTAAGTCATTTTGATAACGGAACTGGTCGAGCCTCCATTAACAAAGGTGGAACCAGTCGTGAATCGGTTCAGCGCTGAGTCGACAACGTATGAATCAAGCTTCACCGATGCAAACTCAAGTCCACTTACATCGTCGAAATCACCTGTCAGCGTTACTTCCAACGTGCCGTCAGAAGTCGGCGACAAAAGAGTCGGAGGGACAACCCCAACCGACTCGGACGCCATGCGACTACTTGAATACTGAATGCCCGGAACACCACTTGTAGAAGCGGTCACCGACGCGGCGCTGGCGACCGCCGACAATGCCAAGCTTACCAACGAAAACAAAACCAAAAATCTCATAGATACCTCCAAGAAGCTTCTTCTGTCACCGGATTCCATGTTAGTCTCGCAATTCGGATATCGCAAGCGTTTTGGAAAAATCTTGTCGCATCGTTCCGAATTTTTTTCCTGAACGAAACGGCTGGGAATTCTCACTTTGACTTCGTCGCCCAATCGAAAGGTATGGTCTTTCGAAGTCGCTTTCGCTGGATTCTCTGCAAAGTTCTCGAGAATGATTGTATTTTGCTCTTCATCGGCAATTTCAGCCAGAAACAAAATGCCGGAAAACCGAGAAAACGTGGGTAGGGCACCCCGAAACC
>JBGSIY010001059.1:0-6721 GCA_041742275.1 Pirellulaceae bacterium
GCGCCATTGCCTTGGTCACTTCTCGATAGCCCGGGAGGTCTTGGCGGGGCCGGTCCAGTCGATGCACGGTGGCAAACATGTCAAAACCCTGAGTCTCACTTAGGTTCAATCGCAAATGCAGCTGGTTGACAGGCTGCAATTCGGGCAATTCCAAAAACAACGTGCGGCCGTCGTCCACAATGTGAGCCGCAATGATATCCAACGGATCGTGTCCCATGTTCCCGAAGTGCCGCGTCGAAAATTCAGGCGAACCGTAGGCTCCGCTATATCGATAGTTCCAACATTGGGCAAAGTGTTTTCCCGCATTGCCGGCAAACGCTGCATCCAATTTCTCCGCAAATTGAATCGCGACGCCATTCTGATGCACATGGAAACCCGTGGGCAATTGAACATCGTCTCCCCGATAACGCACCCGTTGCAAACAGCCCAGATCCGGCGTGTAACTCCCCCAACCGCCCATTCCACACACATACAACTGACCATCACGTGGCGAAAATTGACCTCGATGCACGCCAGACAAAAAATCACCAGGCAGAGGAACCACCGCTCCCTGAAGTTGCCCATCCACTTCATCGCGTAATATCAAATGATGTGTCCCGGTACCAAATGACAAATGCAACATGTGCCCTGCCAACGGTCCCCATTTTTGGCTCGTAACAAAAACTTGCCCCCCGGCGCTGTTGTCTACTAACCGAGGCAAATAAACCATTGGCAATTCTGGCGGTTGATCCCCACGCGGGCCTCGGTATCCGAAGGTGGGGATCGCGCCCGAAGCGGCACCTCTCCGCACGCCACAAATCATCGAAGCCGGCGTCCAATCCCCTTCCGAACAAGGAACCGTTATGACCCCATCGGGATACAAGCCTGTTCCATCCGGATTCCGAAACCCCGTCGCCAACACCTGAACCGCCGAACCATCTGCGGCGATTTCCAATAGTCCTTGATTTCCCGAGGCCGTATAAAACCGCCCCTGCCCATCTCGTTCCAAACCACAAATGTAGTCATGCCCAGACGTCGACGTTTCGAATTGGTTCGCAAAACATTCGTAGTAATCCGCTTCCCCATCTTGGTTCAAATCGTGCAACCGCACTAATTGATCGCGGCACATGACAAAGATCCCTTCGGCGTCCACCACGATCCCTAAGGGTTGATGCAGTCCAGCTGCAAATCGTCGCCAAGTCACCCCCTTGGATGCTCTTTGTTCACCAGGCTCCAGTCCATCCGCACCCGCCAGCGGCTCCCCTTGGACATGCCAAACATCACCATGCATCGTTGCCATCAAAATAGAGCCGTCCGGCAAAAACCCTAATCCCGTGCCAAAAATCGGAGTGCGCCAGGGATTCGTCACAGGCAACTCAAACGTGTCGATCGAATAAGGACGTTCACCTCCCAAACGCACAGCAGCCGGCAACGAATCTGGCCATTGAGCCGCACCACCTTCGGTCCAATGCCGCAGCGGATGATGGGCTCGGGGACCCGCGATCCGTTCAAACTTGCCGTCGCGAATGGTCGGATGGTCCAAGAAGTCGACGTCCCCCATTCGATAAGCAAAAATCACTTCGTCGCCGTGCCGATAGAAGCCTTGATATTCGAAGGCACCCTCAATCTCCCGATTCTCAGGACGCTCGGTCGTTGCCCCCTTTTGCAACAGGCCATCCATAAAACCATGTCGAAAGTCCGAGAACGATACAAACCCCTTCCACACGATTTCATAACTCAATCGATCGGGATTGAAACAGACCGCATAGTCTTTATCCGGTCCAATCCGTACACAGATTCCCCGCGCTACGTTGACCCCATCGCCATGGAAAACGCCCGCCTGAAGCGAACCTATAACCGCTTCATTCCATTCATTCCCACGCCAAGTCTCTTCGTTTTGATTCCCCCAATGTCCATACAGGCCACTATCCAATGACGGCGCTGCCGACACCAGCGGACCATGAGGATGACTGCGAAAGTATTCGGCCTGTTTGGTATAAAAATCATAAATCCGGTCCCGATTCACATGGGCTTGCCAATTCGGCCATTGTTCAGGTTCCAGAGGGTCGCGAATGAATGGGTGAGGTTGCGGTGCATGCACGGTTGCATATTGCAACACGCCATCCACGGATTCCAGAGACAAATCCGTATTAATGCCGTCGAGTAAAAAGCGAATCAAGTCCACCTGCTGACGTCGACTCAAGGCGGTCATCAATTCCGCCGGCATCAATGACAAACCCTGCCGAGTTTCCTCGATCTCGTCCAACGGAATCGGTTGCAAAATACCCGTCGCTGGATCCAATAACGACATTGTGTCGCTATCCCCCTCAACGCGATATCCGCGCAGAGTTGTCCCATCGATCAACGCGGCGATCGTGACGCGATAGGGTTCCTCGATGACTTGATTGGGCCACAACAGTGAGCCAACCAATTCCTCGCCCGAACGCTTATTGCCAACTTGCGTTAAATCAGGACCGAGAGTTCCGCCAAAATTCCCGACCTTATGACAGGAAAAACAAGACGTTTTCAAACTCGCAAACACAGTCAATCCGCGACGGGCGTCACCCTGCTCCCTCGATTCACTCAATAAAGAATCAATTTCGTTTCGTTGCGATTCGCTTAGGGGTAAAAGTGATGGCCGCGGTTCGGCAACCCCTTCGGACCAAGTCCGAAATTCAGGCCGAGGACGGGGCTTATCGACGGAACCTCGCAGTTGCGGTGCTAGCCAATCCAACCCTATTAGGTTGTCTTGCAGACGTTGCTCCGCGTCCAGATCCGTATGGTTCAAGACCCCCAACAAACCTGTGTACCCGGAATCGGCGATCACTTGCATTAACGCGAGGTCCAACTCCCCCGCTGCAATCGGCATGATCTTTTTCCCAATCGCATCCCCATCTCGCACCATGCCATTGAGATTGAGGCACAGCAAATACGGTTTCATCATTTGCAGCAGGTTGGGAAAATCATCCAGGTGAGCATGACCATGGTGCAAGTTGTACACAATTCCAACATTTTGACGATTCAATCGACGAATGATCGCAATTTGATTCTTTGGCTCACCAAACCAACCGCCATGATTTTACAAAGCAACCCGACACCCGATCTCGCCCGCGGCGTCGGCAATCAATTGAATCCGTTCGGTTTCACGTTGCAAATGTACTTCGAGCGCCTCGGGAGAACCATCCGCTGGCTCCCCCGAGCCCATGACCCATAATTGGGGCGTCTGTTGGTGTTTTTTTAACAATGAGAGGACCAGGCGCGCTTCGTCATTCAGCACTGTCGGAAACCACCACGCGGTCAGTTCAATTCCTTCCGCTTGCAGTGCCAAAATTTCTTCTTCAAATTGTGGCACATGTTCGGCTCGATAATCATAGGCGATCCGTTTTAATCCGAGCTTCCTCAACATCGCCGCTCGCTCTTGCGGCTGACGTTTTTCGGAATCGAAGGGAACAATGCACCAGGCTACTAAATTGCTTTTGCTCCAGAGAGATTGCCCATCCGCCGGCGAAGGCGATGCTGCATCGGCCTCCTGGCCCATTGCATTGCCGGTAACCAGCGCCGCGCCAGCCAGCATCAATACCAAAAACATGAAAACCAGATAACGGCCACGCATCAATTCAATCCTTTACAGTTCCAGGCCAATGCCCCCAGCCAATGCCGCAGGACCACGCAAGGGTGCCATCTCAGGTCACACTAAATTTACTCTCATTCGCGCGCAAGCAAATCTCAAGGTCTGCCGAAGCGAATTAAAACCCGGCAGACCTTCCGCAGCCGGTCAGCTTAAACTTGTCCCAGCCCGATCACCTCGAAGCCGCGACGATACTCTTTCGAAACAAACTCTTGAGCCCGCGCGTTGCCTTTGGCCACCAAATTTGCCGAGTCCCAATCCACGTCCGAGTTACTGCGGTAGGCCACGATCCCTAACAAAACCGTTTCCGTGAGACGTCCTGCATAGTCAAAGTTACAACTCGTGGGAGACCCTGTCTTACAAGCATTGATCCATTCGTTCCAATGTCCCACCGAATTTTCGATCGTCGGCGCGGGAGCTTCGAAGCCTGCATAACCTTCTGCTGGCAACAACTGTCGACGTCCATAATCGGCGGCCAACATGCCTTTGTCGCCAACGAACAAAATTCCTAAACCCCAATTGGAGAGCGGATTTCCTTCGGCGTCCTTGGCTTCTTTCACAAAATCAAAATTCTCACCACCGTCGGCCCAGTGAAATAGCAATGGCTGGCCGTTGGCGCCGGGAAACTCATAGGTGGCACGACACCACGAAGGGGCACCATCGGGATGTCGATCCGGGCCTTCACATCGAATTCGTGTCGGGTGTTGCAGGTCCAAGGCCCAAAAGGGGAGATCCATTACATGGCAGGCCATGTCGCCAAACGTTCCGGAACCAAACTCCCAAAACCGTCGCCAATCACCCGGATGCACCTGAGGAAAATAAGGCCGATTGGCTGCTGGACCTAGCCACAAGTCCCAATCCACATGCGCCGGTTGAGCATGCACACCCGTTTGGAACCGACCGTTGGACCAGCCCTTGTTACACCAATTGTAAACTTGACTCACATTGCCGATCGCTCCTCCTCGAATCAGTTCGACTACTCTCCGGTAGTTGTCCTCAGCATGAATTTGAATTCCCATTTGGGTCGCCACGTTTTTCGAGGCAGCTAATCGGGCAATCGCGCGGGCTTCGGCCACCGTGTGCGTCAGGGGCTTCTCACAATAGACATGCTTCCCCAACGTTAAGGCAATCGAGGTCGCTGGCGCATGCGTATGATCGGCCGTGGATATCACCACCGCATCGATTTCGTTCCCCAACTTGTCAAACATTTTCCGGTAGTCAGTGAATTTTTGTACTCCGGGAAATTCTGCTGCCGACGCGTTTAAATAGTTGTCGTCAATGTCGCAAAAAGCCACCCAGTTTTGATCCTTCAACATGTCGATATTGTGTTTGCCTTTATTGGCCACACCGATCGCCGCTAGATTCAAACGTTGGTTGGGAGATTGGGATGGAAGTGCCCAACCGATCCCGGCATACATGGCCGCTGCCAACGCGCCGCTTACCTTCAACGACGAGCCGATAAAATTTCGACGATTAATTTGTTGCACCACTTTCGCTCCCATTTTGGAAAATATGATTCAAGGCAAGACAGCTTAATTCTAACTCCTAGGAATTTGAATTAAAACTATCTCGGACAAGTTTATTCTTCCCGCAGTGGCGGCTGACATCAGTATTCCGGCTTGAAACGGCACAAGTCGCCAATGATCCAGAATGGCAACAACGCGGACAACCGGCGTTCGTTTCATTGCTGGTCGATGACACCCATCTAATGGGAAATTCGGGGAGAGCGGCGGTCAATACCCGTCTCAATAATCATAGCCTTCATATTGCGAGGGGGCCTCACCCATCTCCTCGATGACCTTGGGCTTAAAGTCCTTGGTCACCGACTCCTCGACCTTCTCAATCAAGATATTGAAATCCCAGCAGCAATCTAAATCGAACAGAAACTGGAAACTTTCGCCTTCGGCCAGCGGCAACTCACCCAAAAGAAATTCGTCAGCGTAAAGTCCGTTATGGACCATGTAGGGAGCCGCGACCTCGACAACCTGGCCATTAGGATCGCGATACGAAAATTGGTATAGATGTTCCTCTTCGAATTGGAACGCGTGAAGCACCCAGTAATTTAATACCTTAAGCGAAATCGCCGCCGGAGCGATGAGTCGGCGCCACACCGGTCCCAGCGAAATTTTCAAGGTGTATCGCCCCTCGCGAAAAACCCAATCGTTCGATTGCAGGCTCTGCCTCCACTCCGACAGCAAGGGCTTTAAATGACGTTTGACGTCCGCATCCGTCCTACGATCATGATCCAATTCGTCGACCAACATCGAAATCATCGCGTCGCCAAATTCTGTTCTTTCAATGGATCGAATTTCGGCAAATTTTCCCTCACCAACATCTTCGGTGTAACCGATTTTAATCCAACCAAATTGCTCCAGCATTGTAACCACAATCCGTTTTTTATAAGAGTAAGAAAAGCCGAAATGCTCGACGCTATCAAAACGGTTACGGTTGTGAAGGAAAAAGTAAAATGCTTTTATGTTCGTCGGGATTCTATCGGAAATATAGTCGCGTTCGCCAAAGGTTGTCCAATTGGCTTTCGTGATCCATATATCCACTAGCGACATGTATTTTTCGGTTGGATTGAGTGAATCCCAGGACTCCAACATGATGGGGTCAATTGATACCATCCGTTGGGGCGCGGCTTCGCCCTTGGCCAACTTCGCAGCGCGGAGGAGTAAAAAAAGTCCGGCAATAGCCGGGAACGTCTTCATTTGCGGTCGCGTCATCTTGTGAGCGAGAGGTGTACTGAGTTGCGTGTTCAAGTCGGGCAAGCAACTGATTGGCAAGGCGAAATATTTGCTCGTCGTAGGAATGCCATGACGAATCGCCTCAATCATCATCTGAATATTTGTCAAGAGCGGGCCCGGTTCATCCAGGGAAAATGTTTGACGCTGGATAATTGCTTTATTTTGCTTTTTTGACGACTTTGGTGAATATAAATTTGCCATCGCGCTCAAAACTCCGTTTAGGTGAAATGCCTCGTCGAAAATCTAGTCGCATGCATACATGATCTTTTGCAATTGTATCGCCAAAAATTCATTCGTGTAATTCAAACGCGTTCGACCCAAACAACCCATCGCTTGCAACCTGCCACGCGCATCGTTGGAGTCCAGG
>JBGSIY010001060.1:0-5352 GCA_041742275.1 Pirellulaceae bacterium
TAGCCCTAGCTCAATCGTGTGCCGCCAAAGAACGTGAGAAAACCTTGTTTTTTACAGCCAAAACTTACTTTTTTGAACAAACAGAAATTCCAAAGTTGCCTTAACAGGCGGGCAAGTCTCATTGCCAACATCATAAAAGATCTTGTGTTTCGCAAGAAAACTTGTATGCTGCTGCAATGGTAGCAAAAGACTTATACGCTTGGATTGGAAACACCGATCTTCGTGCCGCGAGCAGTGGTAGCGATGCCGGTACCGGACCGATTTCCCTCGCCGTTACGCAGCGAAAGTTTGACCGTGTGCATTTGCTAAGCGACCATCCCCAGGCAACAGCCGCCGCTTTCACAAGCTGGCTTCAGGGTCATTGCGATTCAAAGGTTAATCTCAAATGCGTCGAACTTTCCGGCCCAACGGAGTTTGCCGAGATATTTGAAGCAGCTAGATCAATCCTTCAACAAGTAGAGGAGGATCTGGGAGCAGAAGAAGGACGTGTTTTCCATTTAAGCCCAGGTACTCCTGCGATGGCGGCTGTTTGGATCCTTTTGGGCAAGACATCACATCCCGCTGAGTTAATTGAGTCATCCATACAAAGCGGCTTGAAGACGGTTTCATTTCCCTTTGACATATCAGCCGAGTACATGCCGCTGGTGAGCGTTGCCAGAGACGCCGAGTTAACCGCTCTTACCAGAAGCTTGCCTCAAGTCGTTCCCGAGTTCACCTCAATAATTCACCGCTGTCGAGAGATGGAGACCGCGATCGCCGAGGCTCGCTGCGTTGCTGTACATGATGTACCGGTCATTATCCAAGGTGAGTCAGGGACTGGAAAAGAGTTGTTTGCTAGAGCCATTCACGAATCTAGCACTCGTAAAGGCAAGGCGTTTGTAGAAGTAAACTGCGGAGCGATCCCAGAAAGCCTTTTTGAGTCAGAGTTTTTTGGCCATACTGCGGGGGCTTTCACGGACGCCAAGCACGCAAAAGATGGCTATATCGAGCAGGCCAATGAAGGCACGCTGTTCCTCGACGAAATCGGTGAAATGCCCCTCCCCAGTCAGGTGAAGCTACTCCGAGCACTGCAAGAAGGCGAGGTTCGCAAGGTTGGATCGCAAAAGGCGAGGAAAGTTAGCTTTCGAGTTATCGCCGCAACAAACGTTAACCTTATTGAAGCCGTTTCAGCTGGGCGGTTTCGCGAGGACCTCTTTCACAGGCTGGCAGTCGGGATTTTACATCTGCCGCCTCTAAGAAAACGCTCCGGCGATCTTAACCTGCTGATTGATTTCTCAATCGATCACTTGAATATGGCAAACGAGCGGCGAGAGGGGTGGGTGCAGAAGAAAATTTCTGCAGGCGGAAGAAATCTTCTACATCAACATCGGTGGCCGGGAAATGTTCGCGAGCTCATAAACACCGTGTCGCGAGCCGCGATCTGGACCGCTGGCCCTATGATTGACGTAGAGCATATCCGCCGTGCAATCCTCCCTCCTACAAAGTCTCCTAACGACATAGACAACGTGCTAAATCGCAGTATCGGCAATGGATTTGATTTGACCAAAGTCGTTGGAGAAGTCGCGACACACTACCTAAAACTAGCCAATGAGGCCTCAAAAACGAAAGCTGAGGCCGCGGAACTTTTAGGGTTCCAAAACGCAACGACATTCACGAACTGGCTCAAAAAATATGGCCTGGAAAAGTAACGGCACGCAGATTGCCTTCGAGATGGGAATCAGTTCAACAAGGAAACGGTAGATTTGAAAGGCTTAGCGGTTTTGCATTCATCAGAAACTACGATGGCATGGGTCACACCCGGACGGCTCGATGAGCGCTGGTTGCCAGAGATGTTTCGCGCTGAATTCTTAGAGTTGGACCGATTACTTTCAAATAATGTTGCGTACGTTCGACTTGGTGATCTAGTACGTGTCAGCACAGCGGAAGCAACTCCCCAGTCGCGGGTACACTGGAGGGCTGATTCGCTCGAGATCAAACGCTTCTACGCTTACACGAAAGAGGAAAGCCGCGATATCCTTCCGGATGTCGTTCTTCCACATGAAGCTTTGCTCGTAACGAAGCGTTGGAGCAACCAGCCTCGGATTCACTATTGGAACGATTCATTGCTGCTCGGCGGTGGTTCTGCGAGTCCCAACCTTTGGGTTTTGACGCCTAAAGACACGGAGTCAATTGCTTGGATCACGCAAGAACTTTCAAGTGAAATCGGTCAATTGCAGCTTAAGCGCGCTTCGTTGGGATCGTTGAGTTCCTTCCTCACGCTTGAGTCTTTGTTGGAAATCCGGGTGCGCATGCGTACACCTGAAGAGCTACAAGCTATAAGTTCGACGTTAATCAATCGAATTAGGCTCGAGATAAATAGTTCCAGTTATAAAGCCCTCAAGCGCCCTATCATTCTTACAGCGGAAACGTTCGAAGAGCGGTTGCGGGAATTCGAGCGATTCTTATCAGAAGACACACTCTTTGAGGCAAGTAGCGTATTCTATGTTGAGCCTGCAACGACCAACCGAGATTCACGTCTCTTTGTCATAAGGGCAATTGGCCGCCGAGTAGTTCCACTTGAAAATGAAAACTCATTCGTATTCGAGGATTCGACGGAGTCCGGGAATGAATGGCTATCATGGTACTGGAGTAAGCCGGAGGATGGTCCATACCGAGTATTCAATAGTCTAGTCGGCCACGAATTTGAGCTCCCATCCTTCCTCCTAATGCGAACGTCTTTGGGAAACTTAAGCTTCCTCGACGGGAATGGCAATTCGAAATCGGCCGTCCCACCATTTAGGATCTTCGCTGAAGCAATTGATTACAATACGCTTGCCGAGTCATTGGAACCAACCGCAGTTGCTTTCGCAAAAAAGTGGTTGGAGTACAACGAATCGAAGGGTTTTAGCTCGTTGCTTAAGGCTCTGTGCGGGAAGTTTAACGTTGCAACAGAGGCTCCAGGACTCCTTGCCGAATCGGAAAAACTAACAGCAGAACTATTGAACTGGGCAAGCAGCACTTTTCGACCTGTTCTTGCAGTGAGAGTATTCCGACATGATCGAGTCGTTGGCGCTTACCTTCTTTTCGGCGATAGTCAGCTGATGGACGCGACATCGGTCTACTCATGGCTAGATGATATGGGCATGGCGTTCCAAGAGATCCTATCGCCACCTCCCAAGATAGTCGAGGATGCAGCTCGGCGAGAATCGCTACGCCGACTTTCGTGGCTTATGCATCAAATTAACAGTCCCATTGGAAAAGCAAAGCGTGCACTGGAAGACATAACGGCATTCCTGGCGAATAATCCTTCACTAAAGCAACAGCTAGTTCCAGATGAGAATACTGTTCGGATGCGAATGCAAACTCGTCCACACGAGGATTTTGGAAGATTCACGCTACTGTCTCGATTGGAATATGCAATTAAGCAGATCGAGGACGTTCGACGTGTCGGTTACCAGGTTAAGCAACTCAAAAGAGTACAAGGTAATCTACCGCGAAACTCTTTCGAACTTGGGCAATTACTTCGCGAGTTGGTCAGTTCATGCGCTGAGAGCATCCCATCGCTTGAAGTGAAGGACTGCATTATTGAGAGCTTTACCGTTATCGGAAACAAGGAAAGCTTGCGAGAAGCAATCGAAGAGGTTCTTCACAATTCTTGTCGTGAACTACTCGAGCATCATGCCGCACCGCCTGCAATCGTTTTGAGTGCTTGGAAAGACGGAAGTCGCACTTATTTTTCGATCAACGACAATGGATTGCCTTGTGATCAATCCCTGCTTAGCGATCCGTTTGAAGAAGATGCAAGCACATATGCCTCAAGGGGGCGAGGCTCCGGACTTGGACTTGCAATCGTGCGTGAAACATTCCGTACGCATGATGGTGAGTGCTTTCTGGAGGAGAACTTCGACGAAGACGGTGAACGCATGCCTGGTGTTACTTTCACGGCATGTATCAACACAAATGATTAATAGGAACAGGTGCGGGGTATGGCCAAGTGCAAACTAGTAATTGTGGAAGATCGAAGTGAAGACCTCGAAGAAGTACTCGATTGTCTTGGCGAAGCTGGATTTACTGTTCAAGACATTCTTGGCCAAGCGACAACCTACGATAGTGCCCTTGAGTTGCTCAGTCTAAATGCAAGTGCAATCGATCTTGTTCTATTGGATCTAAATTTACCTAGAAGCGAAACCGATTCTCACCCAGAAAAGGGACATGGCCGACGCTTGCTTGACCACATTGCAAACCTTAACTTGCGCCCACACAACCATATCCAAGTAATTGTAGTTTCGGCTGAAAATCTTGATGAAGTCTGGGACAAGGATCCGCTGCTTACACAGTACGCAGGTACGCTACTCGGTTTTGTTCAAAAGGCGGAACTAAATTCGGCTCTTAAGGAATCGCTAGCAAGAATTGGGCTCGATCAATTAAGAGATGCAATTATTCGTGCAAATATAGATGTAACGTCGCATTTTGATAGAGTAACTAACCCATCTATCCCGATCCGCGAACGCCTCGAAGAAGCTTGCGCGCTAGCGACTCGTTTATTGCGTAACGACTTGGACTACACATGCAAGAATCCTCGAGCAAGTGTTAAGTTCTCCGACGATCTGAACGGTTTAATCTGGAAGATAAAGGAAGATCGGTTCGCACTGGCTCAAGATCGGAAACCTCATATAAACGCGGCGGCTATAACTTCGCTAGGTGGCTGGTCTGCGTTTCTTTGGCGAGGATGCCTCGAGCAACATCTTTATACTTTGCTTCGATATAGAAACGACTACGTTCACATCCGATCGAAGCCATTTACTTCATCTGATGGGCAACCTGACGCATGGGTGGTGCCACAAGACACTCTATCTTCGTTGGAAAGCGGGAGGTTCCTTGGTCAAGTTATCGAGCTAATTGTGCGAGATCTCCTGCACTGGTACCTGCCATGGCACGAACAAGTATACTTGCCTTGGAAAACCTCTATCGGTAAGGAACCAACAACATGATTCGCGACTCGATACTTGCAAAGCTGAATGAAGCAAGTGGATCTACGCTTGTCGGGATGGCGTCTGATTTAGGCAGCGTGCCTTCGGCAGAAGCGATTTCTGCTTTGGAGATTGTTCTGTTCTATTGCTCCGATGTTGACAACCAGGATGGAAAATGGTCAGTTGCAAAAACTGGCAGGACAGCCGCAATTCTTGCAGCCGTTGACAATTTTGCTACTTCAACGGGACGCAAGATTTTTCGAGTTTCATCTGCCCTTCAGAGCATTCCACCCCACGAACAGCCAACAGAAGCAGAATTGCAAAGTGCCCTGGAAATGTCTCACGGGCGATATGAACTTCTGCCCAACGCAATGATCAAGAAAGTGAACTAGATACATGGCTA
>JBGSIY010001061.1:0-2597 GCA_041742275.1 Pirellulaceae bacterium
ACGCGCGGTCGCCCAGATGCTAACCTCAGATCGAGCAATCATCACGAGCAATCCCGCTATCTCCGAAGAGAACCGCCAATGGCAACTGGCCGCCATCGACATGACCCACACCCGTTTTGAGTCACTGTTGGACGAAAGTAAATATGAAGCACTTCGGAACGATGGCGAATTCAAACTCTCACACCAGGGGTTCCTGGCGGCACTGTTCATCAATTTGTATCGAGATGAACCGATGCTGTATTTGTCTTATCGTTACCTGATGCTGTTGCTCGATATCGATCAAGCGTTCACGAGTTGGCGAGCCCGTCATGCCTTAATGGTCCAACGCATGTTGGGTCGAAAGATCGGAACCGGCGGTTCATCGGGACACGATTATCTCAATCAAACCACCGAGCAGAACCGTGTTTTTCAAGACCTGTTCGCCTTGTCCACATTTCTGCTGCCCCGCAGTGCCTTGCCCCAACTCCCTCCAGAATTACGCCGAGCGTTGGGGTTCCACTTTTCGGGAAGCAGTCCCAGCTAAACAATTCATATTTAGGAATAAGATTCGACTGAGGTAAAGGTAATTGTTATGGGCCGAATTTTGGTCGCATTTTTGGCCGAATTAAAACTGTTGAGAATTTGGGGTTGCTGGCGGGGTGGTAACCGAATTGCTGGGAATATTGGAGAGCTTTTTGGAACTCTGATTGGATATTTATGTTCGGTTTGATTTTCGATGCTGAATCAATTCCCCGCCGAGGCTTTCTCCGCATGCGGCAAGACGCCGCGATAGCTTCCGCTGTTGAATCCCTTTCACTTTCGCGACCCCGTTTCCGTCGCGGGCTCGTCCCCGCTGAGCAACAACTGGCAGGTACGGCATGCCATCTTTCGAATCTTTCAGTTCTCTGTGTGGTGGCTAGATCGAACTTCTAATCCGAAGTCCTGAAGGGACGACATGCGATAGCCACGGATGCCAGTCCGTGGTTGTGGGTGCGCAAATTTATTTTCAGTCGCAACGCGACGACAGGCGGTTTCATCGGAACATCTCCAGCGTGAACTCGTATTCCAAGGGGAGCTCGAATCGCGGCTTTGCAACGATCTTGCTTTAAATACCTTGTGAAAATACGCGTTGATATGCTCGCAACGAACTGTGATCAAATAACCTGTGCTTCTCCTGCCGTCGCTTCGCGACTCACTGGGTGTTTCCGGTCAGTTCCCCGGACTGGCGTCCGGGGCTATCATCTGCCATCGCTTCGCGATTCCAGGACGCGGATGTATTAATCCATGGGCTGGCGCCCATGGCTACATCCTGTCGCCGCGTCGCGGCTGAATTCGTTTGGCGTCGTTTGGATTGCAATTTGTCCCAGCGGGACGGCATGATGTTCCCCGGACTGGCGTCCGGGGCTATCATCTGCCATCGCTTCGCGATTCCAGGACGCGGATGAATTAATCCATGGGCTGGCGCCCATGGCTACATCCTGTCGCCGCGTCGCGGCTGAATTCGTTTGGCATCGTTTGGATTGCAATTTATTCCAGTCCCAGCGGGACGGCATGATGTAGCCACGGGCGCGAGCCCGTGGGCTCGGAGCACGGCGGATGCACCAGCCCCGAAGGGGCGAAAGGTCGCTGAGCTTCGCCGGAGTGCTGGGCATCGGATGGGTGGTGGTCCGTTTCTATCGAATCTGGTCGGCCGGCAAGTAGATTTTACAGGCCGAATTATCACTCCTGAGCTCCGCGTTGGGCCACCCAAAATAGTTAAGAATCGATGTCCAACTCCGGCAAACGTTCGGCGACCAAGGCTGCAGCCGCCGATAAATCTATGTCGTCCAAACAACTGTTGTCTCCAATGATTTGTTCCAATATTCGATCTTGGATGACTCCGCGAGCCTGCACCACCGCGTAGGGAATCTCGTGAAACATGACCATCGAATAACGGGGTATGAACTGCTTCGGATACCTTCGCTCTAATTCAAAACCCAATTGTTTCTTCAGTTGAAACCGCGGATCTAAAACCGAGTCGCGCATGGTGATGTAATTCTCCAATGCCATATCGGCAATTGCGTTGGCATTGACGATGCGAGCTGCTTCGAACTCGGGAAACACCTGCTCCCAATCCCCTTGATGTTTCGTCAGCAAATCATTCAATACCGCACAGTCTTCAAAACCCGCATTCATTCCTTGGCCATGGAAGGGAACAATCGCATGGGCCGCATCTCCCAACAAACAAACACTGCGACCATCCGTCCACCTCGTGCAACGAACCGTGCCTAACACGCCCGTTGGGTTTTCAAAAAATTCCGTGGCCAATTCCGGAATGAGCAATTTAGCATCTGGAAATTGTTCAGCAAAAAAGCGATCGACATTGCCGGGAGTTTTCAGCCCATCGAAACTGGGTTCACCCTGCTTTTGGAGAAACAACGTCACCGTAAAGCTGCCATCTAAATTAGGCAGGGCAATCAACATATATCCATGGCGAGGCCAAATATGCAGAGCATTCCGCTCAATTTGATACTGTTGATGAGGTCCGGGCGGAATCGAGAGTTCTTTGTAGTCATGATCTAACCAATCCGTTCGACAATCCCCACCGGCTTGTTCTACGACCAGATCGCGCACCACCG
>JBGSIY010001062.1:0-4140 GCA_041742275.1 Pirellulaceae bacterium
ACAACGGACCCGCCGAAGTGGCCTGGTCGAATTTCACTTGATCCACTCGGGCTGGATCCAAGATACCAATAGCGCGGTAACGCAACAGAAACGATGACTCGTCGCGCGTCATCAATCCCCAGGTCACAGGGACTTCAATCGCGATGGCATCGAAGTCTGCCGGGATTCTGCCGCTCAGTTGATCATCTCTTAACACAAGGTCGACATCGACTCGTTTGCCGTTTTCGCCATGAATGGTCGCGGGGGACTTCATCAGCCGAGCCAAATATTGGGGGTCATCGTGATGAGGGCCTTCACTCAGCACAACAAAAAATTCACGTGAGTTTTCCGAAGGCAACAAAATCCAAGCAAAATGAGCTTGAACTTGGGAACAAAAAAGCGACGTCATGAGGACAAAAATCCCACAACTCCAAAATTGTTTTTTCAACATTATTGTGATCCTTGTTTACAAATAGGTTTGAGGTCACCGTGCCGAAATCGTTGGGCTTCATTGCATCCCAACAACGAGCGAATCAGCCTTTGGTAACGGTGACGAAGATGGATTTAGAGTTAAAACGAATTCGAACGGAGCGAGAAAATAAAATGATTATTGCCCTCAGCTTCCACGGTGGCCGACAAGGCTCCCGTTTTTTGATACTTGGTTGGAATGGGTGACTGGTTAAGTGGGGCGGCCCCGGACAGGCGTCGAGCCTCAAACTCTTCTAGGTCTGGTTCCCACGACTGAATCGTGACAAAAAAGTTTCCCGGCGATGGCCCTAATTCGGCGGGGACCTCAAACAGCCCATCACTACTCTGGATTGAACAGCCAATTTGCCCTTCGGTCTCTCGAACAAATACAATGGAGACGGGACCCACCAATTGTTGATCTAAGCGAACCTCGCCCGTAATAGGTAATTGTGGCGGATCGGAAGAACCGCAGCCAGTCACCAACTGTATGGCCATCGCTGTGATGGCTACCAAACAACCCTTCGTCAAACAACATTTCCCAGGGAAATCACTCTTACCATTCAACATGGATTATCTCCTGTCCACGGCGAGTTGACAAGGAATTCAAGATCGCGGGGTCGATCGAGTCAGACATAAAATGCACGCTGCCGTCCATCAACAAAAAATTGAGTCCGCTCGGATGACTGCTTGAGTATCCACCCAGATTTGCCACCGAGGGGCGATTCAATGGAAATCCAGTCGACCCCATCGAAACGCCCCGGGGATACCCCACAACCCAACGAGCCAAACCATGACGTTGCGTTCCACCAATTTGCGGCAGAGATGAACTCCACAAATAGTCTTTCATTTCATAAGTTGTTTCGCCCACAGCCAGGGTCGATGAAGTGCCGTCCAAGATATCACGAAACTTGATGGGCCGATTTTGAAAATCAAATCCCGGCCAGTTCAATCCGAAGACGCCATCATTGACGGCCATGTGCGAGCCCGTTCCTTCATTCGCTAGATAGCTCGACGGGCCTCCGACTTCGTTCCCTAAAGGTTCTGGGACCCGACGTGGAATGACCATCGACGGACAAAGAAACACAGGGATTTTCTCTTGTGATATCGCTGCGTTTTGTGGATTCGTATAGTACAGCGAAAAATCGTAGCGATCGTAAATGTTATTTTGCTCGATGTGCGGAAGAACTGCCGCGAACATGCTGACGAAATTGCTTTCAATCGAGCCGACAGGAAACTCACCACGACTGCTCTCGTAATTGTGCAGCGCCAATCCAATTTGGCGTAGATTGTTGGTGCATTGAGTCCGCCGGGCTGATTCCCGCACCGCTTGAACGGCTGGCAGCAACAGACCCACCAAAATCCCAATGATGGCGATCACTACCAACAATTCGATCAAAGTGAAACCGAGCCGATGTGCCCGAGCCGATTTCTGGCGTTGGGGCTGGGCAAATTCAGTTGCCGACAACGCCCCCCCTGGGAAACTCAGCGGAAAGGTTGGACTTTTCGACCGGATCTCATTTAACGGGCGGCGACTCAAACAGAAAATAGAAAACGTGCGCATAAGAAAACCTCCAAGGCACAATCAAGGGAACTGAATCGGCACGCCTCACCCTGAGGCGACCGAGTCCTTGCGTGGCTGGCGGAGGTTCAAACAAACTCGCTAATCGCGGGTTAAAACCATCCAAGCTGGCTGCGTAGGAAAGAATCTCAATGCATCTTGAGACTCAGTCTCAATAATAAAACGCATTCGAAGCCCTCAGTCAACAGGGGCCAAAAAAATGAAGCGCGTGTTTGGGATGAGGCAAAAGTGAAGGACAAAGATCAAGGAGAGGAGGTTAAAGCATTCAATCGGACCCGTTGAGAACGCGATTTACGGATGATGAAAATCTCATCACGTTCTCCTAGTCAGTGACTCTGACGTCGTAATAACCCTGTGGCAATGATTCTCGATTTTGTGCGGAGACCGAGTTTGGTCGTTAGCACTAATCAATAAATTCGCTTAAGCGATGATGAAATAGATCAATCCAGCGAAGAGAGCCCCACAAGGGACCGTGCTCACCCAGGCGAAAAAAATCTCGGCTACCTTCCTCCATTTCGTTTGACCCGTACTGGCGCCCATTCCTGTCAAGGCACCCACGCTGACGTGAGTCGTACTGACAGGCAGACTGTGGAAACTCGCTGTGGTCACCAAGACGGCGGTGACGAGGCTCGCCGCGAAGCCTTGCCCTGGATCCATGCCAGTGATTTTTTTCCCTAACGTTTCGGCAACGTTTCTCGAATCCGTCAGAGCCCCGATAGCGATGAGGACGGCGATGATCAAAAAGCCCCATTTGATATCAAGGCCATCAGCGACTAAGAGCAAGGCCACCATTTTGGGTGTATCATTCATTCCTCTGGCGAAGCTTGCTGCTCCCGTACTCAGGAAATGCAAAACATCGAGAGTGCGAGTGCGATGCGTTGGAGCGAGCCTCAGTTTCTTCAGCAGCCAATAAAAAACCGCTCCCGCCACGATGGCGACAAAAGGACTAATGAACAAAGGTGCCAGGAAGAGAGTACCCAGAGCGGCAAACTGCACCTCAAAACCTGCCCCGGCCAGCCCGGCACCGACCAAGGCTCCCACTAAAGCGTGAGTTGTGGAAACGGGAAAACCGCAACGGGTTGCTAGAAAGGTCGTTAGCGCCGTTCCCGCGGCTACGGCCGATACGAAGGTTGGTGACTCAACCAATTCGTCCGGGACGATTCCTCGGCCGCTAAATCGTTTCAAGATTTCGTTGGCGAATAACCAAGCGGCAATCGACCCCAGGAACGTAGTCAATGTGCCCCAGTACAGGGCCGTTCGCCGTGAAGTCGTTCCGCTCCCATAAAGTGAGGCGACTCCTTTGAAATTGGCGTTTGCGCCATTAGTAAATCCAACGAAGCAAATGGACAAAATGAGAAATGGAATCTGCATCGGTCTTTGCCCTAGCCACCTTGATTGGCCATCGTCTCGGCGGGAAGATCTTTCATCGCTGAATACTCTTTCCAAGATCCTTCATACAGGCGGACATTGGGGAATTGGGCCACGTGCCGTAGATAAAAACGGAGCAGGCTGCCCTCTCGCGACGTGCCGCAATAAACAATGATTTCCTTTTCAGCGGTGATGCCCAGTTTTTCAAGCTCTCGCTGAGTTTGCGCCCAGGGCAGGAACTTGTGCGTGTTGTCCTGTTCCATGAGTTTTGCCCAATGTAAATTGACGGCACCGGGAATATGTCCCTTTCGCAGCCAGATATCATCATCGCCGACATATTCGTTGTGGGGACGAGCGTCGACAAGAATCACGTTTGATTCTGCTTGTCGTTTCAATAATTCGTCAATCGAAATACCGATTCCAAAATTAGTTTCCTCAGGAAGAGAGCCAGTTGAATTGCCAAAATATTCCTGAGTGACCGGAAGCTTCGCTGATTGCCAGGCCAACAGACCTCCGTCCACTATCAAAATGTTCTTGACTCCATACTTTTCCAACACATACGCTACCATGGTCGCACTCAGAACCTCGTCATTGGGCAATTTGTCACCTGTTGCGTAGATCAAGTGCGTGCGATCACGATCGATTCCAGCGCGGACCAGCAACAATTTCATGATGTCATCGGGCAGGTATTGAACGGGAATGCCATTGTCGGTCCCCCGCAACGTATCGAAGTTCAAATGATGGGC
>JBGSIY010001063.1:0-4261 GCA_041742275.1 Pirellulaceae bacterium
TCCTCGGGGTGAAGGTCCAGGGCGTGATCGCCGTGTTGACGACAACGGAAATCCGTTGCCCACCAACGCAGACGAAGCACGAGCTCGACGAGAGACACAACAGCGTGAGCGCGAAAACGCTAGAACAAATCGTGACCCACGTGAGCAGACTAAGAACAATAACGCTCCCAAAACCGACGTTTTGCCAAACAACCCTCCCGCATTGCCCAACCGAGGGCGGGGCGACGGGGCAAATCGAGGGCAGGGCGACGGAGCGACAGGCGATCCGCGTATCAACAACCCGCGCAATGATCGACCCGTGAACCGAGGACAGAATACCAATCAGTCGCCTCGACAAATCGATCCGAGGCAAATCGACCCACGTCAAATCGACCCCCGTGCTGCGTTACCCAACAACAATGCGGGTTTACCCAACAACAATAACAACAATGCGGGGAACCGTGGCCGTGACCCGCGTCAAAACTTTGATCCCAAAACTTCCAATCCTCCCCGTGAGGCCAGGCAGCAAGAATCGGCGGCTAGGATTCAACAGCAACGAGAGCAGGCCCAACAAGCGGCTCGTCAGCGTGAAATGAATCGGGGGACTCAGCAGCAGCAACGGACTCAGGAGCAGCTGCAGAGGACTCAGCAGCAGCAACAACGCAACAGCCAATTGGATGCCCAACGTGCCTTGCAAAATCAACAGCGAGCTAATCAACAGCGAGCCAATGAACAGCGGGCCAATGAGCAGAGAGCCAGTCAGCAACGGGCTAACCAACAGCGAGAGATTCAAAACCGCATCCAACAGGAGCGGGTCAATCGCGAACGAAATGAAGTCCAAAAGGCCATCGAGCGTCAACGTCAAAATCCTCCTCAAAAAAGCGGTCAAGCTGGTTCGGGAGCTGGGGGACAGGGGAATCAAGGTCGAATTGAACGAAACCAAAATCGCGGTGGCAAACAAGGTGGTGGCGGCCAGTCCAAGAAAGGTGAAAAGGACAAGAAATAGTTTTTGATGCCTCCATTCGCCGGCCGGTTGGATAAAAGTCAGTCAAACCCCAAACGCCCGCCAATTCGATGATCCAACGCTCCAGTCCCAGATGTCCGCTTCGCGGTGATCGGGGACTGGAGTTTTTTTTTGCCAAAATTGTTTGCAGCCCACCCAAAAAATCGCTTCTCAATTGCCGTTTCGCGTTTCAACTGGGGGTTCTGAATTTGTCCCAATGTCAAGAGTTCCTGCTCTGCTATTTTGGGGAAAAGATGGGGACTAATTTTTTTCTTAAATCGTGCGGTCCGTTTGGGGAAAGTTTGCGCAAGTTGCGAATTGGAACGAATCGTCTTGGTTGCGTACTCTGGGGAATATCACCATAATCAAAAAATTAAGTAATAACGTGAGCAAAATTCGCTTTTCTAAAAATTGAGGGGCAACTTTTTGGCACGATGTGGCAGATTATTGCAGGTCACCTCACTACTGTCTCGAGAGTATTCATGTCCAACACTTTGTCGCAACAACAAAAAAAACAAATTGCCGAAGCAGAAGAACTTTTATTTTCAGGACCGGATAAAGAAGGATTCGCCAAAGCCCTTTTTTTTGGGAAATTCCGAGTGCAATCGGTTTTCCCCTATCCCGAAATGCCTGAGTCCGTCCGACGGGCAGGGGATGAACAAGTAGAACGGATCAAGAAATTTTGTCGAGAACATATTGACCCGGCTCAGATTGATCGCGATGCGAAGATTCCCGATTCAGTGATTCAAGGCCTGGGGGAACTCGGCGTTTTAGGCATGAACGTCAGCCAAGAACATGGCGGAATGGGAATGTCACAATTTAATTATTGCCGTGTCATGGAAGTGATCGGCGGGCATTGCGGCTCAACGGCCGTGTTCGTCAATGCGCATCACTCGATTGGTCTGCGAGCCATTGAGCTGTTTGGCACTGACAAACAAAAAGAGTACCTGCGGCCGTTGATGACCGGCGAAAAGATCGCGGCGTTTGGTTTGACCGAACCTCAGGCGGGGTCCGATGCATCTAACGTGCGGACGCGTGCCACACCTACGGACGATGGCAGTGCGTTTTTAATTAACGGTGAGAAACGCTGGATTACCAACGGCGGGATTGCCGATGTGGTGACCTTGATGGCGCGAACACCCGACTTGTCCAATCCCGATGGGAAGATCACCGCTTTCATCGTGACCCCAGATATGCCGGGGTTTGAGGTGGTCGAAGAGCGGATGGAGAAGACGGGGATTCGCGGGACCGCTACCGGGCGCATGAAGTTCACGAATATGCGAGTCCCCAAAGAAAATATTCTGGGCGAGCTGGGAAAAGGCCTCAAAATGGCCCTGACCGTCCTCGACTATGGCCGGACGACATTTGGTGCCACATGTACGGGGGCGGCCAAGTTTTGTTTGGAACGCATGATCTACCGCGCGAATCATCGTCGACAATTTGGTCGAACTTTGGGTGAATTCGAATTGGTAAAAAAGAAAATTGCCGAAGCGGCCGCCGATATCTATGCGATGGAAAGTGCCTCGTACCACACTGCGGCTTTGATCGATAGCGGTGCCGAAGACTATATGATCGAAACGGCGATGATCAAGGTGTTTGCGAGTGATCAATTGTGGCGGATCACAAATGACTGCTTACAGGTTTGGGGCGGGGCGGGTTTCTTTACCGATCAACCCTTTGAACGCCTAATGCGCGATGCGCGACTGAACATGATTGGCGAAGGTGCAAATGATGTTCTGCGTTGTTTCATTGCTGCCGTTGGCCTGCGGCATTTAGGCAAGGACATGCTTAAGTTGACCAAGAGTCCCTGGCGTGCCTACACGTTATTGAAAACGCCGCCACCGATCCCGATCGAACACGAACACCTTCGTTTTTACGCTCGCAAATTAAGTAAACACATTGCCAAGTTTTCTTGGGCCTGTGAAGTTGCGTTGATTAAGTTTGGCGAGTCGATCATTGACCGACAATACATTCAAGCTCGCATCGGCGATATTGCTACCGAATTGTTTATGTCGAGCTGCGTTTACTCGCGATTGACGGGATTGTTGTTGAATGGCACGATTTCTGACTCAGCCAAACAGCATGAAATTGCCACGGGTATGTTGTACTTGCGACTAGCTGAGACGCGAAACGAAAGTCGATTCGCCGAACTGAAAGTCAATTTGGATCAAAATGTGACGGACGTCGCCAATCATTGGCTGAAAGGCCCGTTCAAGAATTGGGTGTTGATTCCCGAAAAGGAAATCGATCCCGAGCGACCGGCATAGCATTCTGGGGTTGTTGTCGCATGGCCGCACTGGCTGCCGATTCCCGGATCGATATCGCTGCGGCACTTGTTGGGGAACGGGTCCGAAGAAACTGCGTTAGCAGGCAAGGATCGTTCGATAAATCTCGGCTTTAGCTCCGCGAACGATGAAAAAATTGCTTTTGCATAACGCAAGGCGACAGTAAAAATTCGGTTAATGCAAAGTTTGCGAAATTGCGTCGATTGGTTTGCAACCTGCAAAAGTGCAAGTAAGGCAATTGCCTGACATTACTTGTCCGGCCGCTTATTCGTCCGACTACTTCGCGCCATCGATCGCGGGGTCGTTGATCGCGGGGTCGTTGGTTTTAGAGTCGCCGTTTTGAATATCGCTGTTTTCAATTTGATTGAGACCGGCATTGCCGGGGAGCAGCGGCGCGTCCAAAGCGGGAGGTATATCGGCTTCTTGGGGACCAGGACGCTGTGTGGTGGGAGGCTGTGTGGTGGGACGCTGTGTGGTGGGACGCTGTGGAAGTTGTGACATTTTCTCGGCCGGTTCGGTCGATCCTGAAGGCACGAGGACGGAACGACCGGCATCGGTTGCTTCGGTGGGAGATGCCGCTTTGGGCTCGATCAACCGGGTCTCTTTTAGAATCGGTTTCATCGTGCCTGTGACGGTTGATTCTCCAATGTTCCGAGGGGTTTCGGTTGCTGATTGTGGTCGGAAATCACCATAAAATTGAGTTCGATCGATCGGGGGAAGTGTGGGGCGAAACGTCGATGTCGTCGACGAACTGCCATTTGTCGAACTATTGCCCAGGTTATTTGCTGGACTGCTGATCACTGGCAGCGGATTCCCGAAAGCGTCTAAGGGAATGCGTTCCACGACGATACGACCGACTCTTTCAGTTGTTTCGTAGGTTACTTCGCGAGAGACTTGTCTGGGGACCCGAATCGTTTTTACTTCAGGGACTACTTTCTTGACCTGAACCGTGTAGGGTTCAACAACGTAAACTTTTTCGTACCGAGTTTCGCTG